>JBKCTS010000280.1:0-1217 GCA_046318695.1 Acidovorax sp. | reverse complement strand
CAGCCCCGCTTCGAGCAGGCCCTTGAGCGCCCAGGCACCGCACAGCTCGTTGCCATGCAGCAGTGCGCTGACCATCACGCGGCGGCCGGGTGCGCCCGAATCGAAATGCCACACGCCTTCGGTACCTGTGTTGCCCGCGCGCCAGGCGCTGATGTCCGGCGCGGGCAGACGAAAGGAAAGCGGCGGCACGCTGAGGTCGTCCCGGGAGATCATTCTTCGATCTTTGCGTAGTCGACGATCTTTTTGTACTTGGCCACTTCGGTGGCCAGGAACTGGTCGAGGTTGACCGTGGTCGCAGCCACCGTAGAGCCGCTTTCTTCCATCTTTTTCCGGAAATCGGGCGACTGCAGCGTTTCGTTGAGCGCCTTCTTGAGCTTGTCGAACACCGGCTTGGGCAGATTTGCCGGGCCCATCAGCGCAAACCAGACGCCGATATCCACGTTCTTGAACAGCGGGGTTTCGGCCAGGGCCGGGATGTCGGGCGTGACGGCCGAACGCTTGGCTTCGGTTGTGCCCATAGCGATCACCTTGCCGCTGCGGATGTGGGGCAGGCCGCTGGAGAGGACATACACGCCGTACTCCAGGTGGTTGCCCAGGAGGTCATTCGTGATGGGGGCGACGCCGCGGTAGGCGATGTGCGTCATGAACAGCTTGCCCTGCTCCTTGACCATCTCGCCCGCCAGATGCAGCGCGGTGCCCACGCCCGAGCTGCCGTAGCTGAACTTGCCAGGGTTGCTGGACACCTTGCGCGTGAATTCGGCCAGGTTCTTCACCCCAGCGCCCTGGGACGCCACCAGCACCATGGGCTGAGAGGCGATCAGGCCGATCGCCGTGAAGTCCTTCACGTCGTACTTGACCTTGTTCCCGGACACCAGCTTCTTGATGGCGAGCTCATTGTTGGCACCCACCAGCAGGGTGTAGCCATCGGGTGCGGCGCTGGCCACCTTTTGCGCTCCAAGCGCGCCGCCTGCACCGCCGATGTTTTCGACGATCACCGGCACGCCGAGTCTGGCACTCAGTTCGGTGGCCACCGCCCGGCCGTTCAGGTCGGTGCTGCCGCCGGGCGGGTAACCGACGACGATGGTGATGGGCTTGGTCGGCCAGGGGGCATCCTGGGCAAAAGCAGGGGCGGCGGCCAACAGGGCAAGGCCGCTCAGCAGTGCGGCGCGGCGGAGTACAGACAGGCGGGTAGTGGACATGGGGACTCCTTCAAGGGG
>JBKCTS010000279.1:0-1077 GCA_046318695.1 Acidovorax sp. | reverse complement strand
ACTTTTGCGCCAGCATGTCGCGCAGCTGCTCGGCCGCTACGCTGTAGCCTGGCTGAGCCAGGGCACGGCGCGCCAGCCCCCAAGCCGCACCCAAGCCAATCGCGCCCACGGCGATGTGGCCGCTGGCGGCGCTCAGGAACTGTCGGCGTTGCAACATGGGGTGAGGCGGGCTGAACCAGGCAGCAAACGGTGGCGTTGGGCGGGTGCAATACGCTTAGGGGGGTGCCTCATCGCCCCACCACCGACCAACCCGCTTTCTGGTTGGACTTGTCGTTTTCGTATTCCCACGCGGTGCCACAGCGGTCGCACACATAGCGGGTGATGGTCACGTCGCCATGGTCGCGCGCTTCCTTGCGGTTGCCGCGCTGCACCAGTTCGGCATGGCCCGGTGCCTTACGCCAGTGGCGCTGAATGCCCTGGCAGGGCTCGCACAGGGCCATGGGCTTGAGTTCGTTCTGTCGTGCGAGGGCTTTGGTCATGGATGGGCGGCGGTGGGCGACTAATGTACTGCGGGCGACTGTACGGCGGTTTGTTGGGCGCGCAGCCGGACGTGGGCATAGCCCTGCCAGTCGGGCGGAAGCTGGTGCTTGGCTTGCAGGTAGTGGTGCGTGAACACATCGAGGTACGCCTGCAGTGTCTTGCCGGCCCGCGTCTCGCCGGCCAGTTCCAGGCACAGCGCAGCCACTTCGGCGGTGCAGAAATGGTCGCTGCGGTGCGAGCGGCGCAGCAGGTAGCGCGAGATCTGCTCGGGCTGCAGGCTCAGCACCGGCAGATGCGCCAGATACGGGCTTTTTCTGAACATCTTGCGCGCCTCGGCCCACGTGGCGTCCAGCAGCACAAACAGCGGGCGCCGCCCATGGGTGGCGGCGGGCGCGGCCAGTTGCGTGACCACGCGCTCGGGCGCTACGAACTCGCCCGGGAACACGACATACGGCTCCCACTGCGGGTCGGCCAGGAGGGCCAGCCGGGCCGGGTCGGCTTCGGTTCGGGCCCAGCCGTACGCAATCGGGTCGGGCCCCACAGCGGCAAGCAGCCAGCCGGGGGTGGTGGGCTTCAAGGGCTCGATGTCGGCCAGCG
>JBKCTS010000278.1:0-1095 GCA_046318695.1 Acidovorax sp. | reverse complement strand
ACGGCCACGCGGTAGGTCACGCCGCCAACCTCGACGCTGTGAAACTCCGGCGCATGCGTCGTCGGTACCGCCTCATGAATCCAGGCCTCTCCCAGCAGCAGCTGACCTTTGCGATTACGCACGCTGAAGCCGGAGAACCCTTGGTTCTGGCGCAGAAACTCTTCAATCGGCGGCGCAAGCAGCAACAAAGGAGAGTCGTCCTGAAGAAAGGGGGGCGCAAGGATTGAATCCGCCAGCGCCGGCAGCAAGCGCACCAGCCGCTGGTCGTGCTGGATGGCCGCCTCGTCTGCCGACCGATAGTCCAGCCACACACCAAGCAGCGCCAGCGCGCACAACGGGAGCACCAGCAGCAGCAGCAGGCGAGTGCGCAGGTCGGAGGTCATGGCCAGCAGGCCCGGACGCGGGACGCCTGCACATAGTGCCAGCATGGAATCCGAGCCGCAGAGACAAAGCGGCGGGCGTCAGCCGCCCTGCGATTCCAGGCGATAGCCAAAGCCACGAATCGAACGCAGCGCTACGCCATGCGGCTCAAGCTTGCCGCGCAGGCGTGAGACATACACCTCCACCGCATTGGGCGTGATTTCCTTGTCCCAACCGGTAAGTGCCTGAAGCAGTTTGTCCTTGCTGGCAGGCTTAGGGGCGTTGATGAGCAGATACTCCAGCACCGTCCACTCGCGCGGCCCCAGCTCCAGCATCTGTTCGCCATCGGCCGTGCGGATACTGGCACGCCGTGCGGCTGTATCGAGCTCCAGCGGGCCAAAGCTCAGCACCGCCGAAGTCGCCGCCTGTGACCTTCGCAGCAAGGCACGCAGCCGGGCGAGCAGTTCGGGCAATTCAAACGGTTTGACCATGTAATCGTCCGCGCCAAGATCCAGCCCCTGCACCCGGTCATGCAGCGCGTCGCGTGCCGTAAGGATCAGCACCGGCATTGCCGGACTGGCCATCTGCGGCCGGCGCAGGCGGCGCGTGAGCTCCAGACCATCCATGCCGGGCAATCCGATATCGATGATGGCTGCGTCGAACGTTTCGGCGCGCAAGACCTCCTCGGCGCGCTCACCGCTACCCACCCAGTCCACCGCGTAGCCTGCGTCGGTC
>JBKCTS010000277.1:0-1573 GCA_046318695.1 Acidovorax sp. | reverse complement strand
ATGAACCGCAGCAAGAGATGCTGCTGCCCGCGTCGTTGCAAGACTGGCTGCCCAAGGGGCACCTGGCTTACTTCATCAGCGACACGGTCGATGCTCTGGACCTCAAGGCGTTCTACGCCCGCTATGCAGGCGGCGGTGCGCGCAACCAGCCGTTTCACCCGGCCCTGATGGTCAAGCTGCTGGTCTACGGCTATGCCACGGGCGTGTTCAGCTCACGCAAGATGGAGCGGCGGCTTCACGATGACCTTGCATTTCGGATGTTGGGCGCTGGCAACTTCCCCAAGCACCGCACGATTCGCGACTTTCGCGCGCTGCATCTCAAGGAGTTGAGCGAGCTGTTTGTGCAAGTGGTCAAGCTCGCTGCAGAGATGGGTCTGGTGAAGCTGGGCACGGTGGCTATTGATGGCACCAAGATCAAAGCTAACGCCAGCCGCCACAAGGCGATGAGCTTTGAACGCATGCAGCAGGCTGAAGCCGAATTGAAGGCCCAGATTGATGCGCTGCTGGAGCGCGCGAAGACCGCCGACGCGGTCGAAGCCGAAGAACCCGAAGTGGACATCCCGGCGGAGATTGAACGCCGTGAGGTTCGCCTGAAGGCTATCGTTGAAGCGCGCCAGCGCATCGAGAAGCGCCAGCGCGACGCCGACATCGAGCGCGGCCGCAGCCCCGACGACGAATGCAAGCCAACGGACGAAGACGGCAAGCCCACAGGGGGCCGCTTCAAGCGTGAGTTCGGCCAGCCCGAGCCCACGGCGCAAGAGAACTTCACCGACCCCGACAGTCGCATCATGAAGCGTACCGGCGGCGGCTTTGACGCCAGCTACAACGCGCAGACGGCCGTGGATGAACAGGCGCACATCATCGTGGCCGCCGAGCTCAACAACAACGCTGCCGATGTGGGGCAATTGGTGCCGATGCTGGGAGCGGTGAAGGCCAACACCGGGCATGACCCCAAGCAAGCGCTGGCCGACGCGGGCTACCGCAGCGAGGAGAACTTCCAGGCGCTGGCCAGGTCACCGACAGAGCTGGTGGTGGCCATGGGGCGCGAAGGCAAGCGCTGCGCCGAGATAGACGCCGAGAAGAACCCACACACTGCGGCGATGGCGGCCAAGCTGCAGACCGAAGGGGGCAAGGCAGCGTACCGAAAGCGCAAATGGATCGCCGAGCCGCCCAACGGGTGGATCAAGAGCGTGCTCGGATTCCGCCAATTCAGCCTGAGGGGACTGCACCGCGTGCAAGCCGAGTTCAAGCTCGTGTGCATGGCGCTCAATCTGCGGCGCATGGGTGCTATGCGGGCGGTGTGAAGGTCAAAAGATGAGGGAAATCGAGCCCGAAACAGGCACCAGAGAGTGCTTACAGATGACCAGCAGCGAGCGCAGATCCAATTTGGACGGTTCGGGGAGAAAAACGGCGCCAGGCGCTGGATATTTGATCAACGATGTGAAGTCGGCAGATTTCTGCCGCCCACGCTCCTAGCGCTACCTGCACGTCGACAGGGTCTGGCAAGTGCACCTATTTCTACGACACCACGCTCGACATCACTATTCTGAACAACTGGAACATTGGTAAGGGT
>JBKCTS010000276.1:0-44283 GCA_046318695.1 Acidovorax sp. | reverse complement strand
CTTCGAACTGAGGTCTTGCGTCCCCACTCGCAGGAGAGGGAGTCGCAGTTCCCCGGCGATGGCCTCAGCCATCGTGGACTTGCCGTTGCCGGGTGGGCCGGTGAACAAGATGCCGTTCCGGTCGACGGGCTCAGGGCGGGGAGCCTTGGGGTTATCGCGAGACTGGTGCCAGACGCGGAACTTCGCAAGGACCGGCTCTAGGTCGGCCTTCAGAGCAGACATGCCGGCGATCGAACTCAGGTTGCGGGTCGGCATGGACACATCGAAAGCGGACGACGGACCTGCGCCCATGGCCGGCGTAGCAGTCTGGTGATCGGTGCCACCAGTGCTGTGCGGTGGCTGGGCCTGGTAGGGATGGCTGCCGGCGTGACCCTGGTGTTGGGAGCCGACGTTGTCTCCCTCCACGAAGCGCTTGACTCGTTCCAGGCTTTCGTTGCGGGCGCGAGGACGCTCGGCGAAGGTCGACCAACCCATGACGAAAGGCGCGCTGACTGCGACCACGGCCAGGGGGTAAAGCATCAGCAGCGTCCAAGGCCCGTAGATCAGAAACAGCGGGCAGTAGGTCAGCAGCCAGATGAAGCCAGCAGCGGCCGCGCCGAAGTACAGCAGCATCGTGACGACAGGGTAGAGCCGACGGACCAGCGAGACAGTGGCCAGGACCATCAACCCGATGCAGCCAGCAGCAAGCATGGCCACTTGGCGCACCGCCTCCTGATCCACGCCGATCAAGCCGCCCGGGCGGGGCTGAATGCGGTCGCCCAGCATCGCGGCCAAGCCCCAGCTCAGGAGTAGCAGGACTGCTGGGATCGAAAAGAGCGCCGTGCCCATGCGTGGGAACCGGCGACCGGGCCACCGAATGAGGTCGGCAGCCTGGAACATGACCCAGAAGAAGGGATAGAGAAGGAAACGCATTAGCGGCCTCGAATGATGCGGTTCTCGATCACGGGCACGGGGTCTTCCCCCAGCGCCGCTGCGGCATTGATCGCCTCGATGGCGGGGCGCCGAGCTTTCGCGTCGCCCTCGATAGACACCAGCACCGATACAGCCGGCTTGTCGACGTAGCCATCGCGCGGATGCCAGAGCACCCGAACCCCCTTGCAACCCGGATTCGCGCTACAGGCCTCCTTGAGCGCGCCGTAGCGCTCGTCACCAATCGCCCGCAACGGGGCAAGGTGTACGAGGTAGGTGGAGACGCCGATCACAACAAGGCTGGCGGCGCAAAGGGACATGGCCACCTTGTGGCCGAGAGGGGACTGAGTGGGGCGGGATTGCATAGGGGGCTGCTTGGTTATCTGTGATCAGGATACGCGGCAACGCCGCATGCGCAACTTCACCGCAACGGCCAGGCTGTAAGGACTGCAGGACAGAGATCGACTCCTGTCTTTCGCAAGGAGAGTCTCATGCCCCGTCTGGTTGTTGTGTTGTCCATGCTGCTGGCCCTTGGGGCGATGACCACGAGCGCGTCCGCAGCGCCGGTTGAGCCGTTCGAGCTTCGTGGCCCCACGCTCCGAGGCCCAAACTTTGACTTGAAGTCGCAGCAGGGCCGGGTGGTGATGGTGGTGTACTGGTCCACCGGCTGTGCGGTTTGCCTCGACAAGTTGCCGGAACTGCGCCGCAACCTGGCCGGTTGGGCGCATCAGCCCTTTGACTTGGTGATGGTGAGCCTGGACAAGTCGGAGGGCGATTGGCGGCGCTACGAGCAGTTGCTCGCCATCACCCAGCCCAAAGCAGCGCAGCGCGGCGTGACCCTGTGGGGGGGTTCCCCTGGTTTCAGCCACAGTCTGCACACCCGCCCCACCCAGCTGCCTCTGACCCTGGTGTTCGGGCCCGACGGCCGGGAGCACCTGCGTGTGGCAGGCCGCATCCCCCCTGAAGCATGGGACACGGTGGCGGAGTTGCTGCCATGAAGGGGCACCTGCGAGGCCGGATGGCGGCCCTGCTGATGGCGGGGATGATGCTGGGGTGCTCAACCCTGCCTGAGGGACCCACAACGACCGAGATTCGGCTTCCTTTGAGTCGCGCTTGGTTCAACGGCCAAACGGTCGAGTACATCGTGACCGATGTGTCAGACGCCGCCATGGCCTCGATGATGGGCGCGCATCACGCACCGCGCCTGCGCGCGGCCATCGGAGGCGTTGGAGGCCGCTCACTGGTGGATCGCGTCTACAAGTTCGCCGACGATGCGCAGATCAGCGTGTTCGAGTCGGCCCCGCTGCCCAGCAGCCCAGATCGTCAGGGGGTCCACTACAGCCCCTTGTGGCGAGTGGTGGAAGTCCGTTGGGTGCCCGGACACCCGCGCCGCGAGCTGCGCTCCGAAGAGGATGTGTTGGCCGCCCAGGATCGAGGCGAAGTGCGCCTAACCCCGCTGGACGTGGTGGTGAACTGTCCCGTCATTCGCAGCGTGGATGGCGTTGCCCTGCGGGGTGCGCGGCCCTGACAGACCGGCAGCGAGAGCTGCGGGCCATGCGGACCCAGCCGACCCCAACAGACGCACCAGCCTCGCCCATGAGGACAACCCTGCACCTCCACCGCTGGGTCAGCCTTGCGCCACGGCCACTTTCGGGGGAAAGGTGTTCACCCAAATCCGCTTCATCACCGTGCCGTACTGCTTCCACAAGCTGCCGGTGTTGTAGCGAAGGCCGTACTTGGCGCACAGCGCTTGGATCTGCGGCGCCACCTCGGCGTAGCGGTGGGCGGGCATGTCGGGAAACAGGTGGTGCTCGATCTGGTGGCTCAGGTGCCCCGTCAGCACGTGGAACCAGCGCGGGCCGGTGAGGTTGCTGGAACCGGACAGCTGGCGCAGGTACCAGTCGCCGCGGGTTTCGTTCTCGCAGTCTTCGGGGCGGTAGATGGCCACGCCCTCAGTGAAGTGGCCGCAGAAGATGACGAGGTAGGTCCAGAGGTTGCGCAGCAGGTTGGCCGCGGCGTTGCCGGCCAGCACGCGCAGCCAGCCGTGCCACGCCAGCAGCGGGAACAGCGCGTAGTCCTTGGCCCATTGCAGGCCGACCTTGCGGCGGAAACGCTTCCAGCGGTCCATGAACACGGGTTTGGGCAGGGCGCCGTGCTTGTAGCGGCCCAGCTCCAGGTCGTGCGAGCCCACGCCGTACTGGAAGCCCATGGCGAGCATGGCGTTGGCGATGGGCTGCAGCCAGTGGCGCGGCTTCCAGCGCTGCTCGGGTGTCATGCGCAGCAGGGAGTAGCCGAGGTCGCGGTCCTTGCCCAGGATGTTGGTGTACGTGTGGTGCACCACGTTGTGCGAGTGGCGCCAGCTGTCGCCGTCGCAGGCGATGTCCCACTCGTAAGTTTGGGAGTTCAGCGCCGGGTCGCCCGTCCAGTCGTACTGGCCGTGCATGACGTTGTGGCCGATCTCCATGTTGTCCAGGATCTTGGCGTGGGCCAAGGCCAGCACGCCGCCCAGCCAGCTGAGCGGCCCCACGCCGAAGTGCAGCAGCGCGCGGCCCGCCGCTTCGCTGGCGCGGCAGCGCCAAATGATGCGACGCAGGTGGTCGACATCGGCCTGACCGAGGTCGTTCATCACGCGCTCGCGGATGGCGTCGACCTCGGTTTGGAACTGCGCGACTTGTTCGCGGGTGAGGTGGGTGGGGGCGGCGAAGCTCATGGCGCTTCCTTCACAGGTCTAGAGTCAGGTCAGAACGCGCAGCGCTCACGCACAGGCGGATGAGTTCGTTCGGCTCGCTGCTGAGCGCGCCGGTTTGCAGGTTTTGCACCGTGCCGCTGCGCTTGACGCACTGGCAAGAGCGGCAGATGCCGATGCGGCAGCCGTGCTGGGGCGCGAGGCCCGCTTGCTCGGCCTGCAGCAACAGGGAGGAGGCGCCGGTGCTGGCAAAAGCACGGCCGCTGCGGGCGGCTTGCACGGCCACGGGCATGTCCAGCGGCTGGGGCGGCGTCCAGGCAGGGGTGAAGCGTTCGCGATGCAGCGGAGCGCGCGCACCGTGAGTGGCCCAATGCGCGCTGACGGCGTCCATGAACGCAGAAGGGCCGCACAGCCAGGTGGCGCGACCAGCCCAATCGGGCACGGCGCGAGCCAAGTCGGCCGGCGTCCAGCGGCCGGTGCTGGCGCTGACGTGCAGGTGCACGCGCAGACCCGGCAGCTCGGGGCAGCGGGCAGCCAACGCGCGCAGCTCATCGCCAAAGATCAGGTCTTGCGGGGTGCGGCACACGTGCACGAAGGCAATGGCGCCGTCGTGCCCGCGCCGGCGCAGCTCGCGCAGCAAGGCCATGACGGGGGTGATGCCACTGCCCGCGCTGAGCAAGGTGAGACGCGTGGGCAGCACGGCGGGCAGCACGAAGTCGCCCTCGGCCGCACCCAGGGCGACGACGTCGCCCACGCGCAGGGTGTCGTGCAGGTGGTTGGACACCAAGCCGCCGGGCTGGCGCTTAACGGTGATGGCCAGGGGCCCATCACCCGGGGCGGACGACAGGCTGTAGGGGCGCTGCACGCGCCGGCCGTCGCGCACGGTGCGCACGGTCACATGCTGGCCCGCTTGATGGCCGCGCCACAGGGCGTTGGGTTGCAGCAGCCAGGTGCGGGTGTCGGGGGTTTCGTCGCGCACGGCCAGCACGCGGGCCCGCACTTCGGTGAGCGAGGCTGTGGGGCGCACGTGTTGCATCACGTCCTCCACGGTGCTGAGCCGAACCACGTTGTCCACCAGGGGGTGACGGAGCAGGCGCACCAGGGGCCGGGCGATTCGCTCGGCCGAGGTGGGGTGGGAGGCGGCAAGGCTGGACATGAGAAACCTTTGGGGCGCCGCCAAAGTGGGCGACGTCCGCATTGTGTACATTTGTCCACCGAAATGGCGCGGCAATCCTTCTCTTTAGAGGACGGCATCCAAGAACGGTCGTCAAACCAAAACGACAACCGTCAACCTGCCGCAGGCAAAATGTCGGCATGACCGACACCAGCTCTCGCAAGGACAGCCTGTCGCGCGCTGAGCGCAAGGACCTGACACGCCAGGCGCTGATGCAAGCAGCGCTGACGCTGATCGACGAAGGACGCAGCTTCACCAGCTTGGCGCTGCGCGAGATCGTGCGCGAGGCCGGCGTGGCGCCCAACGCCTTCTACCGGCACTTCCGCAACACCGACGAGCTGGGCCTGGCCCTGGTGGAGGAGGTGGGGATCACCCTGAGGCGCCTGCTGCGCGAGGCACGAACCATGGGCACCGCACAAGGCTCGGTGGTGCGGCGATCGGTGCAGGTCTACCACGACTATGTGAAGGCCAACCGACCGATGTTCCGCTTCATCTCGAGCGAGCGCGCGGGCGGCAGCCGTCTGCTGCGCCTGGCCATCCGCAACGAGGTGGTGCACTTCACCCACGAAATGGCGCAGGACTTCCGCCACCTGGGCGCCTACCCCGACATGCCCACGCCCAGCCTGCAGATGGTGTGCGGCTTGGTGGTCACCACGATGCTGGCCGCCGCGCCCGAGATGCTGGACCTGCCCCCCCAGCAACCCTTGCTGGAGGCCGAAATGACGGAAACCTTCGTGAGGCAGTTGCGGGTGGTGCTGCTGGGGGCGGCGACATGGCGAGAGCCGGGTCGCTGAAGCCATATTCCGCATCTGAATATAAAGAGAACGAATACTTCGTTGCTGGAATAACTACCGCCTCGTAGAGTCGCGCCCGCCATGAAAATCCGCGACCTCGACCTCAGCGACAACCCGGTGAACGCCGAACACGCGGCCCTGGGCCTGCCGCCCCTGGAAAACGCGGTGACCCACGCCCACGACCCGCACCACCCTGTGCTGCGCTTTGCCATGTGGTCGGTGGTGTTCCTGCTGATGGCGCTGACCATCGCCTTGGCGACACGACTGTTCACCCAACCCGGTGCGGGGCACAGCGGCTTCGAGCTGATCGTTCAAGCCCTGCAAAGCCGCGAGTTTTGGTTGGCCGCCGCCGTGGGCCTGTTGGCCCAGACGGTCGACGGGGCGCTGGGCATGGCCTACGGCATCACCAGCACCAGCTTCCTGCTGGCCACGGGCACCAGCCCGGCGGTGGCCAGTGCTTCGGTGCACATTGCCGAGGTGTTCACCACCGGTGTGTCGGGCATCTCGCACATCAAGCTGGGCAACGTGAACAAGCGCCTGTTCTTGCGCCTGTTGGTGCCCGGGATGATCGGTGCGGCCGCGGGCGCCTGGGTGGTGTCCAGCGTGGATGGCAACCTGATCAAGCCCTTCATCGCCGGCTACCTGATGCTGATGGGGCTCTATGTCATCAGCAAGATCTTTCGCAAGATCAAGCCGCGCCGCGAGGAGCCCAAGCACGTGGCCAAGCTGGGTCTGTTCGGCGGCTTTGTCGACGCGGTCGGCGGTGGCGGCTGGGGCCCGGTGGTGACCACCACCTTGGTGGGTACCGGCAACGACCCGCGTATGACCATCGGCTCGGTGAACCTGGCCGAGTTCTTCCTGACCTTCATCAGCGCCGGCGTGTTCGCCGTGCTCGTGGGCGAAAGCCCCTGGACGACGGTGGCCGGCCTGGTGGTCGGCGGCCTGTTCGCTGCCCCTTTTGCCGCCCTACTTACTAGCAAGCTGCACACCAAGGCCCTGTTGGCGTTGGTGGGCACCGTCATCGTGTTGATCAGCGCCTTCAACCTCTGGAAGGCCCTGGCCTGAAGCTTATGTACCGTTACACCGACTTCGACCGTCAGTTCGTCCACCAACGTGCCGCACAGTACCGCGACCAGCTCGAGCGCCACCTGCGCGGCGAGCTGAGCACCGACGACTTCCGCCCGCTGCGCCTGCAAAACGGCTGGTACGTGCAGCGCCACGCACCCATGCTGCGCGTGGCCATTCCCTACGGCGAGCTGAGCAGCCGCCAGCTGCGCCAACTGGCCAAGATCGCCCGCGAGTACGACGTGGTGAGCAGCGGCCCCTTCGCCGGTCAGGGCGGCTACGGCCACTTCACCACGCGCCAAAACCTGCAGTACAACTGGATCCCGCTGGACAAGAGCGCCGACGTGATGGACCTGCTGGCCGCCGTGGACATGCACGGCATCCAGACCAGCGGCAACTGCATCCGCAACATCACCAGCGACGCGTTCGTGGGCATCGCGCCCGACGAGATCGAGGACGCGCGGCCGTATTGCGAAATCCTGCGCCAGTGGTCCACGCTCCACCCCGAGTTCGCCCACCTGCCGCGCAAGTTCAAGATCGCCGTGAGCGGCGCCGCCGAAGACCGCGCTGCCATCCTGTGGCACGACATCGGCTTGCAGCTGAAGAAGAACGCCGCCGGCGAGGTGGGCTTCCAGGTCTTCGTGGGCGGCGGCATGGGGCGCACGCCCATCATTGCCACCGAGATCAACGCCTTCGTGCCCTGGCAGCAGATCCTGGTCTTCATCGAAGCCATCGTCCGCGTCTACAACCTGGCCGGCCGCCGCGACAACCTCTACAAGGCCCGCATCAAGATCTTGGTGAAGGCCGAAGGGCAAAAGTTTGTCGACGCCGTGAACGCCGAGTTCGCCGCCATCTTGGCGGATGACGCCGGTGGCCACGAGCACCTGATCCCCGAGGCCGAACTGGCCCGCGTGAAGGCCGGCTTTGTCGACCCGGAAGGGCTGCAAGCCGCGCCCGCCATCGACGTGGCCGCACTGAACGCCGAGCCCGCCTACCAGCGCTGGCTGCAGCGCAACGTGCACGGCCACCGCGTCAGCGGCCACCGCGCCGTGACCCTGAGCCTCAAGCGCGTGGGCATCCCACCGGGCGACACCACGGCCGACGTGATGGACACCGCCGCCGCGCTGGCCGACCGCTTCAGCCACGGCGAACTGCGCGTGAGCCACCGCCAAAACCTCGTGCTGCCCTGGGTGAAAGAGGCCGACCTGCCGGAGCTGTTCCAGGCCGCGCGCGCCGCCGGCTTCGCCACGCCCAACGCCGGCCGCCTGACCGACCAGATCGCCTGCCCCGGGGGCGACTACTGCGCGCTGGCCAACGCCCGCTCGCTGCCCATCGCCGCCGACATCGCCGAGCGCTACCAAGACCTCGACGAGCTGGAAGACCTGGGCGACATCGACCTGCACATCAGCGGCTGCATCAATTCCTGCGGCCACCACCACAGCGGCCACATCGGCGTGCTGGGCGTCGACAAGGACGGCACCGAGTGGTACCAGCTGACCCTGGGCGGCAGCGACGGCTCCACCCTGAGCGGCCCGGCCGTGGCCGGCAAGGTCATCGGCCCGAGCTTCGCGGCCGACGAGATCGCCGACGCCATCGAGGCCGTGCTCGACACCTACAAGGCCCAGCGCCTGAGTGGCGAGCGCTTCGTCGACGCCGTCAAACGCCTCGGCCTGGACCCCTTCAAGGCCGCCGCCAACGCCGTGCGCGTGGCCACCGCGCGAGCGTGATCGGAATTGCCATGAAGTACATCGACCTGCACCACGACCTTTGGCAGCACGCGGTGGGCGAAGACGGCCCCAAGCCCGACCCCGATCCCGCGCCGAATCGCCTGCTGAGCCTGGAGCAATGGCACGCAGTGCGCAGCCACTGGCCGGCCGATGTGCCCGTGGCCATCGAGTTCCCCAACGACGCCGACATCGCGCAGCTGGCCCCCGACCTGGACCGCATCGCCCTGGTGGTGCTGGACTTCCCCAAGTGGACCGACGGCCGCGCCTACAGCCAGGCTCGATTGCTTCGCGCCCGCTACCGCTTTGCCGGCGCCATCCGCGCCAGCGGCCAGGTGCTGGTGGACATGATGCAGCTGCTGCACCGCACCGGTTTCAGCGAGGTGCAACTGCGCGGCGACCAAAGCCAAGCGGCGGCCGAGCGCGCGCTGGCCTTCTTCCCGCAAGGCTTCTACCAAGGCGACGTGCACGCCACAGCGCCGGTGTTCGCCCGATGAGCAGCAGCGCCCTGCCTTGGGCCGCCCCGGCCTCCGCGACCGCGGGCAATGCCATCGCGTTGTACGCGCGCTGGAGCCCGGCGCTGGACGCCAAGATCGAGGCCGCCGTGCAGCGCCTGCGCGAGGCCAGCATCGCCCACGGCCAGGGTCTGGTGCAAAGCAGCAGCCTGGGCGTGGAAGACATGGTCGTCACCGACCTGATCGCCCGCCACCAGCTGCCCATCGACATCGCCACGCTGGACACCGGCAAGCTGCACCCGGAAACCCTGGGCCTGTTGCCGCGCATCCAGGCCCAGTACGGGCGGGACGTGACCGTGTTCCAGCCCCAACAAGAGCAAGTCATTGCCTTTGTGAAGCGCGAGGGCGAGGACGCCATGTTCAAGTCCATCGAGCTGCGCAAGGCCTGCTGCGGCGTGCGCAAGCTCGAGCCCCTGGGCCGCATGTTGGCCGGCCGCAGCGCCTGGATCACCGGCCTGCGCCGCGAGCAATCGGGCGCCCGCGCCGAGGTGGCGTTTGACGAGGACGACGGCATGACGCCCAACATGAGCCGCCGGAAAATCAGCCCCATCGCCGACTGGACCTGGGCCGAAGTCTGGGCCTACGTCGAGCGATGTGCCGGGCCCACCACCCCGCTGCACGACCAGTTCATGCCCAGCATCGGCGGCGCGCCGTGCACCCGCGCCATTGCCGTGGGCGAGGACTTCCGCGCTGGGCGTTGGTGGTGGGAAGACTCCACGAAAGAGTGCGGTCTGCACGCGAAATCATGAATGCTGCTGTGAAGCCTGAAAACCTCATTCCCGACGTCGACCACGCGCACCTCGATGCGCTGGAAGAAGAAGCCATCTTCATCTTGCGCGAGGTGGCCGCCAGCTTCGAGCGCCCCGCCCTGCTGTTCAGCGGCGGCAAGGACAGCTGCGTCGTCCTGCGCCTCGCCGAGAAGGCCTTCAAGCTGAAGGACGCCAGCCACCCCAGCGGCTTCCGCGGGCAGCTGCCCTTCCCGCTGGTGCACATCGACACGGGTCACAACTTCCCCGAGGTCATCGCCTTCCGCGACGAGCGCGTGGCCACCATGCAAGAGCGCCTGGTGGTCGGCCACCTGGAAGACAGCATGGCCAAGGGCACCATCCGCCTGGCCCACCCGCTGGAAAGCCGCAACGGCCACCAGACGGTGACGCTGCTGGAGACCATCGAAGAGCACAAGTTCGACGCCCTCATCGGCGGCGCCCGCCGCGACGAAGAGAAGGCCCGCGCCAAGGAACGCATCTTCAGCCACCGCGACAGCTTCGGCCAATGGCAGCCCAAGGAGCAGCGCCCCGAACTGTGGACCCTGTTCAACACCCGCATCCGCCCGGGCGAGCACTTCCGCTGCTTCCCCATCAGCAACTGGACCGAGCTGGACGTGTGGCTGTACATCGCCCGTGAAAGCATCCCGCTGCCGCCCATGTACTACGCGCACCAGCGCCAAGTGATGCGGCGCAAGGGCCTGCTGGTGCCGCTGACCGAGGTGACGCCGCCGCAAGACGGTGAAACGGTGGAGACGGTGGAGGTGCGCTTCCGCACCGTGGGCGACATGACCTGCACCTGCCCCGTGGAAAGCCCGGCCCGCAACGCCACCGAGGTGGTGGCCGAAACGCTGACCGTGACCGTCAGCGAGCGCGGGGCCACGCGCATGGACGACCGCACCAGCGAAGCCTCGATGGAAAAGCGCAAGAAAGAGGGTTATTTCTAACGCCTTCCCGGCCGCCTTCCCACCACCGTTCGGGCTGAGGTATCGAAGCCCCCGCGCTCACCCCGCGGCCCTTCGATACCTCAGGGCGAACGGGCACCGAGACCCATCCCACCCATGCAAGCCCTTCGCTTCCTCACCGCTGGCTCCGTCGACGACGGCAAAAGCACCCTCATCGGCCGGCTGCTGTTCGACAGCCAGGCCATCCTGGCCGACCAACTCGACGTGCTGGCCCGCCGCGCCGTCGGCAAGCCCCTGGACCTGAGCCTGCTGACCGACGGTCTCGAGGCCGAGCGCGAGCAAGGCATCACCATCGACGTGGCCTACCGCTACTTCGCCACCAAAACGCGCAAGTTCATCATTGCCGACGCCCCCGGCCACGAGCAGTACACGCGCAACATGGTGACGGCCGCCGCGGGCAGTGACGCCGCCGTGGTGCTGGTGGACGTGACCAAGCTCGACCTGAGCCAGCCCGAGGTGGCCCTGCTGCCGCAAACCCGCCGCCACAGCCTGCTGGCGCATTTGCTGCGCGTGCACTCGCTGGTGTTTGCCGTGAACAAGCTCGACGCGGTGGAAGACCCCGCGCTGGCTTGCAAACACATCCAGGGCGCGCTGCAGTCCTTCGCCGAGGCGGCTGGCATCACCGTGCGCGCCACCGTGCCCATCTCCGCACTGAAAGGCTGGAACGTGGTGGACGCCCATGCAGGCTGGTGCGGCTACGAAGGCCCCACGCTGCTGCAAGTGCTGGAAGATCTGCCCAACACCCCCGCCGACACAGGCCTGGCGCTGGCCTTCCCGGTGCAGTGGGTTGAAAAGTTCTCGTCTTCGTCCGACACCTCGCAAGGCCGCCGTGTGTTCTGGGGCCGTGTGGCTGCGGGCAACGTGGCGCCCGGCACGCCGGTGCAGATTTTCCCCAGCGGCCAGCTTGCCACCGTGGCCCAGGTGCTGGACCATGCCCGCCGCCCCAAGGACGTGCCCGCAGGTACCAGCGCGGGCATCATCCTGGACCGCGAGGTGGATGTGTCGCGCGGCGACTGGATTGTGGCCGCCCCCGCCGCAACGGCAACCCCGGCCGACGACGACTTTGGCGACACCCCCGCAGCCGTGCCCGCCTGGCCTGCCCGCCGCGAACTGCACACCACCGTCGCCTGGATGGATGACGAACCCCTGGTGGCGGGCCGCGTGTACTGGGCGCTGCACGGCCACCGTTGGGTCAAGGCCAAGGTCAAAGCCGTGGTGCACAAACTCAACATCAACACGCTGGCCGAGGAGCCCGCCACCCAGCTTGACCCCAATGCCATCGGCCATGTCGATTTGCTGCTGCAAGAGGCCGTTCCGGCCGCCGCTTTCGGCCAAGCCCGCGTGCTCGGCTCGCTGATCCTGGTGGACACCGCCAGCCACAAGACTGCGGGCGCCGTGCTGGTGAACTGATCCAGCACAGCGGCCATCGCCAAAGACTCCCCTCCCGCGAGAGGGGCCCTGTAACCAACGGTCGGTGAAAGCTTCTAAAATCGCGGGTCTTCACCGCCCCACACACGCCTTGTCATGACCCACGTCGTCTCCGAAAACTGCATCAAGTGCAAGTACACCGATTGTGTGGACGTGTGCCCCGTGGACTGCTTCCGCGAAGGCCCGAACATGCTCGTCATCGATCCGGACGAGTGCATTGATTGCGCCGTCTGCATCCCCGAATGCCCGGCCAACGCCATCTTTGCCGAAGAAGACCTTCCGGCCGATCAAATCGCCTTCATCAAGCTCAACGCCGACCTGGCGTTTGCCGACGGCTGGAAGAGCATCACCAAACGCAAGCCCGCGCTGCCCGACGCCGACGAGTGGAACGGCAAGCCCGGCAAGGTCAACCAACTGATCAAGTGATCCACCTGCCCCAACCGTTCGGGCAGGAAGCGTCCCGCCACCCGCACCCGTTCGGGCCGGAAGAGTCGCTCCTCCCCCAACCGTTCGGGCTGAAATCGTCCCGCCGCCCCCACCCGTTCAGGCTGAACGTGTCCCGCCACCCCCACACGTTCGGGCTGAGCTTGTCGAAGCCCCTCACCGCGCCTCGACAAACCCATCGCGAACGGCGCCCGCAGACCGCACACCCCCCGGCACCCAACACAGCCACCGCGGCGGCAAGGCCATGATTCAAGAAACCGACGCGGTGGTCATCGGCGCAGGCCCCGTGGGCCTGTTCCAGGTCTTCCAGCTCGGCCTGCAGGGCATCACCGCCCACCTGATCGACGCCCTGCCCCACGCGGGCGGCCAGTGTGTCGAGCTGTATGGCGACAAACCCATCTACGACATCCCCGGCATTCCGGTGTGCACGGGGCGGGAGCTCACAGATCTGCTGCTGCGGCAAATTGCTCCGTTCAAGACCCAGTGGCACCTCAACACGCTGGTGTCTGCGCTCACCGCGCAGCCCGACGGGCGCCTGCTGCTCGAAACCTCGCAGGGCACACCCCTGCGGGCCCGCGCGGTGTTCATCGCGGCTGGTGTGGGTGCCTTTGTACCGCGCACGCTCAAGGTGGAAGGCATCGAGCGTTTTGTGGGCACCCAGGTCCACTACCAGCACCTGCCCGCCACGGCCGACGTCACCGGCCAGCATGTGGTCGTGCATGGCGGCGATGAGCCCGCCGTGGCACGCGCGGTGGAACTGGCCGAGCAAGGCCAGGCCGCCCGCGTGAGCCTGCTGCACCGCCGCGATGTCTTCCACGCCCCAGACGCCCTGCTGCAGCGCCTGCAGCACTTGCGGGATGCCGGGCGCATCCACGTCGAGGCCGCGCAGATCACTGGCATCGACACCACGGGCGACCAGCTATCGGCCTTGCAAGTGGTGGGGCCCGATGGCCATACCCGCGCCCTGCCGCTCGATGTGCTGCTGGCCGTGCTCGGCATCTCGCCCCGCCTGGGGCCCATTGCCGACTGGGGCCTTGCCCTGGAACGCAAGCAACTGGTGGTGGACACCGAGGCCTTTCGCACCAGCGTGCCGGGCATCTACGCCGTGGGCGACATCAACACCTACCCCGGCAAACGCAAGCTCATCCTGTGCGGCTTTCATGAGGCCACACTGGCGGCCTTTGGTGCGGCCGAGGCCATCAAGGGCGACAAGGTGGCGCTGCAATACACCACCACCAGCCCACGGCTGCACCAATTGCTGGGTGTGCTGCCTGCCACCGCGACCTGACTGGGCACGCAGCCGCCTCACTGCAAACCACAGCTCTACGGTTTCGCCAGTGTCCACGCCAGGGGTGTCGAGTCCGGCCCGCCGGTATCGACTGGGAGAGTCCCTTTGAACCTGATGGAGATCAGCGGGCGTCAGGGTTCAAGATGAAAGCGGGCACTCAACGTCGCCGGGCAGCCGACGCTGCAGGTGGTCGGATGCAGCGGCTTGTTAAGTTCAACGATGAACAAGCACGTGAATTTCGGGCCATAGTGCTAACGAGAGAAAAGCCGCGCACGACAGCGTAGCGGCAGCACCGAAGAGAAAATTGTGCGGAATGACGGTAGCAGCCATGAACGTGGGGACCAGCAGCAGCGCAGCACCACCAAGCCTTGCGGCATGCAGAAAACGTGGAAACCTAGACGGTATGGTGGCTGGAACCCATAACGGCGCCCCGAAAAACATGATGAGCATGATCCAGTGGGTGGGTCGTATTGCTGCGTACTCAGAAGGATCGACCACTCTGCCAAACCCAGCGATACCGGACCAAATCAAACCCCCAAACAAAGCGGCGGCAGCAATATGCAAGAGGCGGAATGCAATAGGCATACAAGATGGGTAGCACCAGCGCTCATGAACGGTAACGTTGGCGCTGTCCGGCGCGCAACATTCGCCCCGAAGCGGCAACCTTTGGCTACATGTCCATGACGAGCAAATTGTTAAATTTCATTACTTGCCCGCACTACATCAGCCCGAGCAAGACGTTCTGCCATGCGAGTTTGCCAGCCAGGCCCACTGGCTCGCCACTTGGCAATGACATCCACCGGCAAACGCAAGGAAATAAGTTGCCTGGGACTTGCAGACTTGGGGCGGCCACCTTTTTTAACCACAGCACGACTAAGTAGGTCATCGGTGAGTTCGGGCAACTCTTTGTATTCAACAGGCTTTACAACATGCGCATCTACACGCGCAAGATCAGAGCCCAAAGTACGGGGCGAGGCGTGTTTGTTCACGATCATTTGCCTTTCGCATACTGAAAATGTGGCGCACCGAGCCACGCAGGGTGTAGCCGACAACCACCATGCGTCCGGCCAGTAGGCCGTAACAAATGATCCGCTTTTCACCATAGTCCTTGCGCGTATCTTCAACTTCGACTGTCAGGCCATCGAATACGACAACCGCATCTTCAAAATCCAATCCACGATCTGCCAAAGCCTTTTCACGTTTGGAAAGGTCGTACGAGACGCGCATACGGTTATTGTATATACGAAAACATAGCCTTGCAATCGCAAGCTATCGCCACCTCAACACCCAGCGCGTTGAACGTTTTGAGCTCACCCGAGGCCGGAAGCCGCCGAAGCCGGCTGTAGGGCTTCGGGCGTAGCGAAGTTGTGGGGCCGCGTCGATTGAGTCGTTAAGGCTCATCTCGTCAATCCGACCCATAGGTGAACCACGAGCGAGGATGCGACCAACCCCCAACCAATTCGTGTAGCGGTCCACCGAAACGCCCGATAGTAGCGCTCATTGTTGCGAGTGTCGTAATGATCCACAACCCATGACGCGAAGACGAACGCCCCAACGAGTAGCGCAAATGACATCAGCCACGCTGATCCTCCCTCTAGGAAGATGATCACACGGCCACGACGAGAGTACTTAAGGGTGTGAGTGAGGAGACCAGCAACGCCATAAGCCGTGAGGATGAAGGCAAGGAAAAGGTTCCACGCGCTCTCCCTGCTCGGAAGCTGGTTCGGCGTGTACGCATCCCGCTCCTTACCCTTGGTCTGTGCTGGCTTCGCCACGGTTTGATAAGCCTTAACGAGGCTGAAAAAAAAACTTGTGTCGCGCAAGCTCCCGCACTACTTTGCGAGCCACACACCAGGATGGTCAGAGCCGCTGCGTCCATGCGCAAAGTTTGCCGCAATTTCGACCTGTTTGGACTGGTAGTGCGCTAACAGGGCAGTTTCCTGCCCCTCCTGCCTCGCTTGCTGCCCCCCCGTGCCACAGGCAAACCCGCGCTGGTGCGCCCCAGCGTCACGCGCACCAAGCTGCCTGAGTTCATCGCAGGGCTGCCGCCCTGCCTGATCGGCATGGAAGCCCGTTGAAGACATTCACCCCGCCACGCGCCAATCGCCCTCCGCACCAGCCGATCTGCGCCACTTGCAAAACAGCTTGTTGGCCTGGATCCGCGCTGATTCACTAGAATTCGACCTCATCGCTGGGGGTGTCCTGCAGTCAATCCGTTGCAGGGCTGAGATCAAACCCTTCGAACCTGTTGCCCGCATCGTTTTACTTTGCAGGCTTGAGATCATCCTCGCGCAGGGAAGCAAGTCCGCCATGGCACGACCCGGAAGACGTCGGGTCGCACCGGCGGACGGCCCCCTGCTCTGTACCTGTTGACGGAGCCACTCCATGTCCTCATCGCCTGCCACGCACGCCACCAACGAAGCGCTGGCCCCCATCTCGTCCGACCGCCGCGTCTTCCAGTGGCATGACCACGCCTCGCTCTGGTTCAGCCTGGGCGTGGGCCTGCTGGTGATACAGGTGGGCGCGTACCTGATGCCCGCGCTGGGCACCAAAGAGGCGTTGATTGCCATTGTGGCCGGCTCCATCGTGGGCGCAGGCCTGCTGGGCTGGGTGGCCAAGCTGGGCTGCGACAGCGGCCTGGCCAGCGCCGGGCTGATGCATGCGGTGTACGGCCGCACCTTTGCCAGCTTGCCCATCATCCTGAACATCGTGCAACTGGTGGGCTGGGGCACGTTTGAGCTGGTGGTGATGCGCGATGCCACAGTGGCCATTGGCCAGCAGTCCGGCGCGATGGCGGGCGCGCACTGGCCCGTGCTGGCCACGCTGCTGTGGGGCGGCGTGGTGATGCTGCTGATCAGTGGTTCGATGGTGCAGCTGGTGCGCAAGGTGATTGCGCGGGTGGCGCTGCCGCTGGTGGTGCTGTCGCTGCTGTGGCTGTCGTGGCAGTTTTTGTCGCTGGCGCAGGCCCAGGGTTTGGAAGCACTGTGGACGCGCCAGGGTGCAGGCGGCATGGGTGTGCTGCCTGCGCTGGACTTGGTGATTGCCATGCCGATCTCGTGGCTGCCGCTGGTGGCCGACTACGCACGCCACGGCAAGAACGGTGGCTCTGCATTGCGCGGCACCTGGCTGGGTTATGCGCTGGCCAATATGTGGTGCTACTCGCTCGGCGTGCTGGTGGCGCTGACCTTGCCCAGCAAGGATCTGGTGCAGGCGCTGCTGCTAGCCCAGGGCGGTCTGATTGCGCTGTCGCTGATCCTCATCGACGAGGTGGACAACGCCTATGGCGACACGTATTCGGGCGCAGTGTCGGCCCACAGCCTGCTGCCTCGGTTTGGCGTGCGCGCCTGGGGCCTGCTGGTGGCCGCGGTGTGCACCGCCCTGGCGCTGGTGTTGCCCATGCACAGCCTGGAGCCGTTTTTGCTGCTGCTCAGCTCGGTGTTTGTGCCGCTGTTCGGCGTGATTTTGGGGCGACTGGCCTTTGGCACTGATGCCCCGGCCCTGCTGGCGGCTGCGCGCAAGGTGAATGTGGTGCCGGTTGCCATCTGGCTGGCGGGCATTGCGGTGTACCACCTGGCGCCTAAGGTGCTGCCAGGTGCGGGCTCGGCCCTGCCTGCGCTGGCGTTGAGCTTTGCGCTGGCCTACGCAACCCGCCCCCGCGCTGCCTGACGCGATGGCAAGGCAGGCAATCGCTATCAATTATATAGCATAAAATGCCCTGTGGCTGGGCGTCGGTCGGCTAAATAGCTTCAAACTCAGGCACACGACACCACGCGCTGCGCCATAGGCGCGTAGCCGTGGTTGAGCGGGCCGTGACCGCGACCGGTGGCCACATCGGCCCCAGCCGCAATCGCGCCCAGAATGTAGGCGCGTGCCTGCTGCACTGCCTGCGGCAGGGGCTCGCCCAGGGCCAGGAAGGCGGCAATCGCGGACGACAGGGTGCAGCCCGTGCCGTGACCGTTGCGCGTGGCAATGCGCGCCGACTCCAGGCGCTGCGTGCCACCGCCCTGTACCGCCAGCAAGTCCACCACCCAATCCCCCGGCAGGTGGCCGCCCTTGAGCAACGCCGCGCGAGCGCCCAGGCCCAGCAGGGCTTGGGTGGCTTCAGGCAAGCGGTCGGCATGGTCGATGCTGCGGCCCAGCAACCAGCCCGCTTCATCCAGATTGGGCGTGATGACCTCCGCCAACGGAAACAGCTCGCGCACGAGCACGCCCACGGTCTCGTCGGCAATCAGCTTGTCGCCGCTGGTGGCCACCATCACCGGGTCCAGCACCACATGGGGTAGCTGGTAGCGGCCGATGGCGTCTGCCACCACGCGCACCACATCGGGCGAATGCAGCATGCCGATCTTGACGGCATCCACGCCGATGTCCTGCACCACCGCATCGATCTGCGCTTTGAGCATCTCGGGCGGAACGCCGTGGATACCGGTGACGCCGCAGGTGTTTTGCGCCGTGATGGCCGTGATGGCCGTCATGCCATAGCAGCCCAGCGCGCTGAAGGTCTTGAGGTCGGCCTGGATGCCAGCGCCGCCCCCGCTGTCAGATCCGGCAATCGAAAGCACGCGCGCATAGCGGCGCGCAGGGGTGGGCGAAGGCGTGGGGGAATGCATGGCAAAAATTATGGCCTATGCGCCAGGGCAGACCCGGAGCACGGGGGATATGCTGTAATCAGCGCTCCGGACGAAACAGGGGTGCCGTGACCGCGCAAAGCGCTGGCGGCGGCTGAGAAATACCCTGGGGCTACGCGCCCCGCTACCCGATCCAGGTCATGCTGGCGTGGGGAGTTTCCATCGCGGTGCATTCCGTTTTGTCCACGCTCGCAGCCCCAGCCCGCGCACGGACACCATCGACGGACCTATGCCACTGCCACCCTCCTCCTTCGCCATCCTGGGCGCTGGCCTCATGGGGCGGCTCCTTGCGGTGGAGCTTGCCCGGCAGGGTCACCGCATCGCCATCCACGAAGCGGGCGGGCCCGATGCCGGGCAATCTGCCGCGCGGGTGGCCGCCGCCATGCTGGCCCCTCTGGCCGAATCGGCCATCACCGAGCCCGGCGTGGTGCGCATGGGGCACCATGCGCTTACGCGCTGGCCTCAACTGCTGGCACCTTTGGCTGAGCCGGTGTTCTTTCAGCAGGCGGGCACGCTGATCGTGTGGCACCGCCAGGACGCTGCCGAGGCCCAGCGCCTGACGCGCCAGCTGGAGGCCAACCAGCACACCGTGCCCGAACTGCCCGCCCTGCAAAAGCTCGACGGCGCGGCGCTGGCGCAGGCCGAGCCCGCGCTGGCCCACCGGTTTTCGCAAGGGCTTTTTCTGCCGGGCGAGGGCCAGCTCGACAACCGCCAGCTACTGGCGGCGCTGACCGCCGAGATGCAGCGGCTGGGCGTGCTCACCCATTGGCACGCGCCCGCGTCGCCCGATGCCATTGAGCCCGGCCAACCCGGCCAGCCCGACTGGGTGCTGGACTGCCGCGGCCTGGGTGCCAAGGGCCACTGGGGCGCGCTGCGGGGCGTGCGTGGCGAGGTGGCCCGCATCCATGCGCCCGATGTGACGCTGCAGCGCCCCACGCGGCTGGTGCACCCGCGCTACCCGATCTACATCGCGCCCAAACCAGACCACCTGTTCGTGATCGGCGCGACCGAGATCGAGTCGGACGACCGCACGCCCGCCAGCGTGCGGTCCACGCTGGAGCTGCTGTCTGCCGCCTATGCCGTGCATCCCGGCTTTGCCGAGGGCCGCATGCTGGAGCTGTCCACACAATGCCGCCCCACGCTGCCCGACAACCTGCCCGCCATCCGCCAAGCCCGCCCGCGCGTGCTCGAGATCAACGGCCTGTATCGCCACGGCTTCATGATTGCCCCGGCGATGCTGGATGTGACCCTGGAGCTGCTGAACACGGGACAATCGCCGCTTTCGCAATGTTTTGACTTGGCGCTGGATCTGGCCCCTGCCTGCGCGCCAGCGGCCAGCGCTGCCGCCTCCCTCGCATGAACATCTTCATCAACCAGATTCCGCACGAGCTGCCCGAAGTTGCCACGGTGGCCGATGCCGTCACCGCCGTCGCGGCGCGCCCGCCGTTTGCGGTGGCCGTGAACACCACCTTTGTGCCCAACACCCGCTATGCCGACCACAAGCTGCAGCCCGGTGATCGCGTGGAGATCATCTCGCCCGTGACCGGGGGCTGATCTTGTGCCTGCAATCTGAATAAAAAGTGCCATTTGCGCACGTCTATTAAGCCTTGAAAGCTATCAAAATCATAGTAATGCCATGACCAGTCCGACGCCTCAAGACCCGCTGGTGCTCTACGGCCAGACGTTTGCCAGCCGCCTGCTGTTGGGCACTTCGCGCTACCCGTCGCCCGCCGTGCTGGAGGCCGCCGTGCAGCGCGCGCGGCCCGCCATGGTCACGGCATCGCTGCGCCGCCAGGGCAGCAACCCGGCTGAAAGCGGCAGCAGCTTCTGGGAACTGCTGCGCAAGCTCGATGTGCCCGTGCTGCCCAACACCGCGGGCTGCCACAGCGCGCAAGAGGCCATCACCACGGCCCAGATGGCGCGCGAGGTGTTCGGCACCCCCTGGATCAAGCTGGAGCTCATCGGCGACGACTACACCCTGCAGCCCGACACGCTGAACCTGGTGGGCGTGGCCGAACACCTGATCAAGGACGGCTTTCAGGTGTTGCCCTACTGCACCGAAGACCTGGTGCTGTGCCAGCGTCTGGTGGATGTGGGCTGCCAGGCCGTGATGCCCTGGGCCGCCCCCATCGGCACGGGGCGTGGGCCGGTCAATCCGTATGCGCTGCAGATGCTGCGCGAGCGGCTGGATGTGCCCATGCTGGTCGATGCCGGGCTGGGCCTGCCATCGCACGCCTGTCAGGTGATGGAGTGGGGCTACGACGGCGTGCTGCTCAACACGGCCGTGGCCTTGGCGCAAGACCCGGTGGCCATGGCGGGCGCGTTTGCCGATGCCGTGCATGGCGGTCGGGCAGCCCGACTTGCCGGCGCCATGGCCGCGCAAGATGCCGCCCAGCCCAACACGCCCGTGCTGGGCACGCCGTTCTGGCACCACAGCCATGCATAAGGGCCACACCTTGGAGATGGCGCAGGCCATCGTGGCCCATCACGCCGCCACATTCGCCGGGTTTGAACCCCAGCCGCTGCCGACGCCGGTGATGCACGAAAGCGCCTACCTGGCGGCCCTGCACGGATGCAGCCAGTTGGGCTTCATCGCGAGCGACGCGCAATGCCTGGCCCGCGCCTGGCAGGCGCAGACGGAGCGTACCGGCCGCTTTGACGCCACCTGCTGGCCTGTGGAGCCCGACGACTTTGGTCTGCAGCCCGTGCCGCGGGGTCAGGCCTTTGCGCCGTGCCCGCAGCGGCTTGGCCTTTATGCCGTGCTGCCCGATGCCGCATGGGTGGGGCGGATGGCCCGAGCCGGTGTGCCCACCGTACAACTGCGCTTTAAGTCCACCGACAGCGCTGCGGTGGCGCGCGAGATTGCCGCTTCGGTGGCCGCCGTGCGTGGCACAGGAGCCTTGCTGTTCATCAACGACCACTGGCAGGCGGCGATCGACGCGGGGGCCTACGGCGTGCATCTGGGCCAGGAAGACCTGGACGCGATGCGCGCCGACCAGCTCGATGCACTGCGCGCCAGCGGAACCCGGCTGGGCGTCAGCACGCACGGCTACGCCGAAATGGTCCGTGCCGATGCCGCAGCGCCGAGTTACATCGCCATGGGAGCGGTGTTTCCGACCACGCTCAAAAAAATGGCCACCGCGCCGCAAGGCGTGGGCCGGCTGAGCGCCTATGCGCGCCTGATGCGCCACTACCCGCAAGTCGCCATTGGCGGCATCGGACCGCAGGAGTTCAGGCAAGTGCTGGCCACCGGCGTGGGGTCGGTTGCGGTGGTGCGGGCGCTGGTGAACGCGGCAGATCCAGAGGCGCAGGCGACCGCGCTGATGGGCCTGATGCCGGGCTGAGTCAGTTGGGCATGTTGGAGACGACCAGCAGCGGCTGGCTGCCCAAGTCGCGCGCGGACGACACACCCGTCATAGATGGTCGTGTGCGCTCGCCGCGATCGGGCATGACCGACAAGCACTACCCGAGTTCGCCTTTCCTGCCTTTGTCAAGTTCAAGCCGGAGCAATGCAAGATCACTGTCCATGGCGAACTCCATGTGCTGCCCAGCCCCAGGATACGCCTCAGGCGTGGCATGGGAATCGCCGGCCGCGATGAGGGACTCGTCGGAAAGATCCAGATTCATCGGCAGCGAGTCCAACCCAAGAGCCTGCGACGCGGGGCTATCAAGACCCAACTCGCCGGGCACCGAATCAAGCTCGAAATCGATGATGTCGTTCAGCGGTCCCTCGGAAGAGCCGGCTGTCGCCGCGAAAGCATCGCCAGTTGCGCCGGACGGCACTACGCCGCTGAACACCGCGGACTCCGTGCGGGGCGCTGCCAATGGCGTGGTCCGCTGGCGCGGCCCAGGCTCTCCCCGCGCGCTGGGCTGGGTGGTTTGCACAATGGACAACAACAGCAAAAGATCATCGAACGCTGCCAAGTCGAACGGCTCGACCGCGGCAACGCCCTTGTCTGCGAAAAGGTAGCTCCTGAGCAGATCGTTTACGGACGCAGAAGCCCATTGCGCCTCAATTTCCGCCAGCGCATCGCTGTAACGCTCGAGCGAGCGGCTGGGCTGGCTGAACGCCGCAAATTCGGGCACCCTCGCATTGAACGACTGTATGAACTGCGCACGCAACTGGCCATACTCGACCACGCGGCTGAGGGTGTGATAAAGCCGCAGCAGTTCCAGGTACGCCAGCGGCGACGTCTTGCGGTGTTCCGCAATGTGGAGTTTGAGGACATCAATGGCCTGCTGGTGTTCGCCAACGGACACAAAAAACTCGGCCTGCTGCTGGATGTCGAACAACTCCCCTGGATTGACGATGTGCAGCGCCGTTGCAGGCGCTAGCGCCTGGGCCTTCGGCGCTGCTTCCGGTTCTGTTAGCGGCGCTGTCACTGGTGCTGGTGCTGCTTTTGAAGGTTGGAGCGGAGCGGGCGCACTGGCCGGGCCCAAGTCGTCTGGAACAGACAACAGGTCTGGCGAAGGCAGTGTTTGCGAGACGGGCCATAGATCGTCCCGGCGCGACATGGGCCTGAGCGACTCTTCATGCGCCTGGACCGCTTCGCGAGAGCCCCGCTCCACAGAATCGAGCCAGGATTTGACGGCCCTGTCCGACGCATCACGCAGCCTGACAAGCGCCCAGCCAGCGGCTGCCAAGGCCAACGCGAGCAGGCCGGCAAGTCCATAAACTACCGTGGGGCTAAACCGATCGTTTTCGAGCTGCAACATCTGCTCCTGCAGCTGAACGGCAACGGCGCGGTCCCGCGCGGCCTGTTCTTTCAGCGTGGCCAGATCAGCCTCCCGAATCTTGGCACGCTCGGCATCAGACTCAACGTCGCCCGGCTGAGCGTTCAGCGCCTTCCACAGGGCAACCGCCTGAGCGCGCTGGGCCGTCGGCTCCTCGTCGGGGGTGATGCTCAGCAAAGCCGCACTGCGCAACACCACGGGGTTGTCCAGCCAAGTGTCCAACGGCTCGACCACCAGGCGCGAAGCTGGAGCTTTTTCCCTGGAGTTCGCAGGCGCAGCCCTGGACTTGACCGGACGATCGGGCGGCGCTGCTGGTGCGACCGGAGGATTTACTGTGCTACTGACCCGAGGGGGCCGACTGACCGTGCGGCCTGCAGCGAGAGGGGCACCGGAGGCAGCAGCCTGTGGTTGAGTCTGCACGACGGGCTGACGACCCAAGGCTGGCTCGGCAACGGGCACCGCGGTCGGCACAACGGCCTGAGCCAGCCGCGCAACATCCACCGGCGCGCCTGAACGAACGACCGTCGCAGGAAGCTCAGCAAGGAATGTGTAACTGCGGGTAGTCCTGGCAGAACAACCGGCAACAAGCGTCACGCTGACAACGGGTTCATCCACCACCACCGTGGTCTGCACCCGCACCGCCGGTGGCCCGCCACGCGACTCAGCGATCGGGGTGACCCGAATGCGGGAAACACCCAAAGGAATTTCTCCCGAAATCACCTGAGCAGACACACAGGAACCGGCAACGTCGGAGCCCACATCGGGCTGGATCTCGAACGCCAGATCCAACGGCGCGCCGATCGTCACCTGGCCGCGGCTACTTCCCAGCGATAGCGCACTGGTACCGGCTGCCAACGCCCAGAGGGCTGCGCCAAATAGAAACTTGATCATGGTCACGATTTATTTCACCCAGCTACGGATTCTGGCACACAACGCGCAGCCAGGGCCACGGCCATAATCGCGCTATGAAGATTCAGTTTTCCCGCATCGGAATCGCTGGCGCGGGTACCATGGGCCGTGGCATTGCTCAAATTGCCGCCCAGGCCGGCAGCGATGTGTTTTTGCTGGACGCCAACCCGGGGGCATCCCAGGCCGCCAAAGCGGCCATTGAAGACCAGTGGAGCCGGCTCGTGGCCAAGGGCAGGCTCGAGCAAGCCCAGGCCAGCGCGCTCAGCGCAAGGCTGCATCCCGTGGCTGCAATTTTAGACCTCGCCGAATGCGATCTGGTCGTGGAAGCCATCGTCGAGCGGCTGGAAGCCAAGCAGGCCTTGCTGGCGCAGTTGCAGCAGGTTCTGCGCGACGATGCAGTGCTGGCCACCAACACATCATCCCTGTCGGTCACGGCGATCGGTGCCGGGCTGCCCCGACCGGCGCAACTGGCGGGCTTTCATTTCTTCAATCCGGTGCCGCTGATGAAGGTGGTGGAGGTCATCGCAGGCCTGAAGACCGATCCAGCCATCTGCGCGGCGCTGTCCACCTACGCCCGGCAGATGGGACACACCCCCGTTCAGGCTCAAGACACGCCGGGCTTCATCGTCAACCATGCCGGCAGGGGCTTTGGCACCGAAGCGCTGCGCATCGTGAGCGAAGGCGTGGCGGACTTCGCCACGGTGGACCGCATCCTGCGCGACCAGGCAGGCTTCAAGCTTGGCCCATTCGAACTGTTGGATTTGACAGCGCTTGATGTGTCACACCCCGTGATGGAGTCCATCTACCGGCAGTTCTACGATGAGCCGCGTTTTCGCCCCAGCGTGATCACCGCGCAGCGACTCGCCGGAGGGCTGGTTGGAAAAAAGGTGGGCGAAGGCTTCTACCGCTATGCCGATGGCGTGGCCCACCCCCCCGCCGAGCCACCGACTCCTGCCGTGGACCTGGTGCCCCCGGTGTGGGTGTCCCCCCGTGCATCCCGGCGCGCCGAGTTGTACCAACTGCTCAAGGACCTGGGCGCGACCATCGAGACGGGCCAGTCTCCTTCCGCGCAGGCCATCACGCTGGTGGCACCGCTGGGGTTTGACGTGACCACGGTGGCCGTGGTCGAGCGGCTGGACCCGGCCCGTACCATCGGCATCGACATGCTGATCGGCGACGCCGAAACCCGCCGCCGTGTGCTGGCCACGAACCCCGCCACCCGCGTGGACATTCGCAACGCAGCGCATGCGTTGTTTGCCCGCGACGGCAAGCCCGTGAGCATGATCCGCGACAGTGGCGGCTTTGTGACACAACGGGTCGTGGCGACCATCGTCAACATCGCCAGCGACATCTGCCAGCAGGGTATCTGCAGCCCGCGCGACCTTGAAACTGCCGTCACTCTGGGCCTGGGGTATCCGCTGGGGCCGCTGGCCCTGGGCGACCGCCTGGGGCCCACCAACATCCTGGAAGTGCTTTTCAACATGCAAACCGTCTATGGCGACATGCGGTACCGCCCAAGCCCCTGGCTGCGCCGCCGCGGCGCCATCGGCCTGAGCTTGACCCACGTTGAGGAATAACGACCGCCAGCCCACCACACCGCCCCGCACGCACCCTGACGACCGCCCCGGCATCGCGCCGCCTTACACCCCACTCAAAGGCCCCCATGCCCGCAGAACTTCAAAGTAGCAGCCAGGGTCAGACCCTGATCCTCACCCTGCGCAACCCGGAGCGCCGCAACGCACTCGATCCGGTCATGTACGCAGCCGGCATCGAAGCCCTGGGCGTGGCCGAGCGCAGTGCCGACATCCGCAGCGTGATCATCACAGGCACCGACGGAACATTCTGCGCCGGTGGCAACCTGGAGCGCCTGCTGGCCAACCGGCAACAGGACCCCGCTGTTCAGGCCGAGAGCATCGAAGGCCTGCATCACTGGATCGAAACCATTCGCACCTACCCCAAGCCCGTGATCGCGGCGGTCGAGGGCGCCGCGGCGGGCGCGGGCTTTTCGCTGGCGCTGGCATGCGACATGATCGTTGCAGCGCGCAACGCCGTATTTGTGATGGCCTACAGCAACGTCGCGCTGTCGCCCGATGGGGGCGCCAGTTGGAGCCTGGTGCATGGCCTGTCGCGGCACATGGCTGCGGAGATACTGATGTGCGGCGACCGCCTGGGCGCAGAGCGGCTGTATGCGCTGGGCTTGGTCAACCGCATGACCGAGCCGGGCAGCGCCCTGGATGCAGCGCTTTGCCTTGCGCAACAGCTCAATGCGCGCGCGCCGAACGCGCTTGCCAGCATCAAGGAGCTGATCAACGATGCGCCCCACGCCACGCTGACGCAGCAACTCGACCACGAACGCGACCACATCGTGAAAAACCTGCACCACCCCAATGCAGGCGTCGGCATCCAAGCGTTTTTGGACAAGCGCGAGCCGCGTTACGAATAGCCCACCAGCCCGGCCCACCCCGCATCACGGCGTGGTTGCCGGGCCAGCCCGCGCCCGTTGACACGCGGCCATCAGGGCATTGCAGGGTTTTCAGCGGGCGCGGGGCAGAGGCCCCTGCGGGGTGCTGACGCCTGCCAAGGGGCCCTGCCCTGACCCGCCCCAGACGCGCAGGTGACAAACCCTGACGCCAGGCCATGGTCCCTCACGTGACAATGGCCCCGTCAACAGTCCCGCAAAAGACAGCCCATGGACGACCCCATTCTTACCATCGAAGAACGAGAGGCGATCAACGCCGGTCGCTGGTTTTCATCCCTTTCACCTTCGCTGCGCCACGACATCCTGCGATGCGCCTACGTCAAACGCTTCAAGGACGGCGGCCTGATTGCCGCCCGCGGAGACCCGCCCGAGGAGTGGATTGCCTGCGCGCGCGGTGCGGTGCGTGTGAGTTCCACCTCCATCTCGGGCAAGCAGATCACGCTGACCTATGTCGAGCCAGGCATCTGGTTCGGCGACGTGGCGATTTTCGACGGAGACCGTCGCACGCACGACGCCTACGCGCATGGCGACACCACCGTTTTGTGCGTGGCCAAGGCCGACTTCAAGAAAATACTTGCCGCCCACGTGGAGTTCTACGAGGCCATGCTGCGCCTGCATGCGCGGCGCATCCGCCAACTGTACGGCCTGGTGGAAGACCTCAACACCCTGCCCCTGCGCGCACGGCTGGCCAAACAGCTGGTCCATCTGGTGCGCAGCTACGGCATCCCCAGCCTGTCCGACGGCAGCGAGATGCGCATCGGCCTGCAGCTGGCGCAGGAAGAGCTGGCACAGCTGCTGGGAGCATCGCGCCAGCGGGTCAATCAGGAGCTCAAGGCCATGGAGCGCGAGGAAGCCATTCGCATCGAACCGGGCGGCCTGGTGGTGCGCGATCGCGCAGCACTCATGCGCATTGCCGAGAGTGACCGCTGAACCATTCCACGCCAGCCATGAGCGACTTTGATCATTTTGTCGGCACACGCCCGTTGTCCGAACAGCACGCTTTCGACACCGTGGCCCTGACCGACTGGCTGGAGAAGCACATGGAGGGCTTTTGCGGCCCCCTGGCCGTGGAGATGTTCAAGGGAGGCCAGTCCAACCCCACATACAAGCTCAACACGCCCACCGCCAGCTACGTGATGCGCTCCAAGCCAGGGCCGGTGGCCAAGCTGCTGCCTTCGGCCCATGCCATCGAGCGCGAATTTGCGGTGATGAGCGGCCTGTACGGTACCGATGTGCCCGTGCCGCGCATGCATGTGCTGTGCGAGGACGAAAGCGTGATCGGCCGCGCCTTCTACGTCATGGAGTGCATGCAGGGTCGCGTGCTGTGGGACCAATCCCTGCCCGGCATGGATCCCGCTGGCCGAGCTGCTATCTATGACGAGATGAACCGCGTGCTATGCGCCCTGCACACCGTGAAGTTCGCTGACCGAGGTCTGGCCAGCTATGGCAAGCCAGGCAACTACTTCGAGCGGCAGATCGGCCGCTGGAGCAAACAGTACGTCGCATCCATCACCCAGCCCATCGATGAGATGGATCGCCTGATGCAATGGCTGCCGGCCCACATGCCCGCCAGCGCGCGCGACGAGCGTCATGTGTCCATCGTGCACGGCGACTACCGCCTGGACAACCTGATGTTTCACCCCACTGAGCCGCGCGTGATGGCCGTGCTGGACTGGGAGCTGTCCACGCTGGGCCATCCGCTGGCCGATTTCAGCTACCACTGCATGAGCTGGCACATCCCGGCGTCGCTTGGCCGAGGCATTGCCGGGCTGGATCTGCGCGCGCTGGGCATCCCCGATGAAGACACCTACATCCGCCGTTACTGCGAACGCACGGGCATTGCCACGCCCGAGTCGCTGCGCGCCGACTGGAACTTCTACCTCGCCTACAACCTGTTCCGCATTGCCGCCATCCTGCAGGGCATTGCCAAGCGGGTGGAGGCCGGCACAGCATCCAGCGCGCAGGCCAGGGCGTCTGGCGATACGGCCCGGCCCATGGCGCAACTGGCCTGGTCGTTCGCGCAGCGCGGCTGAATCAGGCACCGCCAATCGGTCCCACCCATTTTTCGACGGAGCTTCCATGGACTTTGACTATTCCCCCAAAACCAAGGAACTGCAGGCCCAACTGCTCCAGTTCATGGACGAGCACATCTACCCCGCCGAATCGGTTTATTCGGCCGAATTGGCGGCCAACACGGCTGCGGGCAAGCGCTGGTCTGCGCTTTCCACCATCGAGCAGCTCAAACCCAAGGCCCAGGCCGCTGGCTTGTGGAACCTGTTCCTGCCGGTGGACAGCGCTGCCGCATCGGGCTACGAAGGCGCGGGCCTGACCAACCAGGAATATGCGCCCCTGGCCGAGATCATGGGCCGCGTGCCATGGGCCAGCGAGGTGTTCAACTGCTCTGCCCCTGACACGGGCAACATGGAAACCATTGCCCGCTATGGCGACGAGGCCAACAAGGCCCGCTGGCTCAAGCCACTGCTCGAAGGCAAGATCCGATCGGCCTTCGCCATGACCGAACCGGCCGTGGCATCAAGCGACGCCACCAACATCGAGACGCGCATTGAGCGCCAGGGCGATGAGTACGTGATCAATGGCCACAAATGGTGGATCTCCGGCGCTGCCGACCCACGCTGCGCGGTGTTCATCACCATGGGCAAGACCGATCCCGAGGCGGCGCGCCACTCGCAGCAGAGCATGGTGCTGGTGCCTGCGGACGCCAAGGGCATCACCATCATCCGCCCGCTCAATGTGTTCGGCTACGACGATGCCCCCCACGGCCACGTCGAGATGACCTTTGAAAACGTGCGGGTGCCGGTTTCCAACATCCTGCTCGGCGAGGGACGCGGCTTCGAGATCGCCCAGGGTCGCCTGGGCCCTGGCCGAATCCACCACTGCATGCGCCTGATCGGCCTGGCCGAGCGCGCACTGGAACTGATGTGCAAGCGCGCATCTTCACGGGTTGCGTTTGGCAAGACGGTCGCCCAGCAGACCGTCACACAAGAGCGCATCGCGCAGGCCCGCTGCAAGATCGACATGGCGCGCCTGCTCACGCTCAAGGCCGCGTGGCTGATGGACGTGGCCGGCAACAAGGTGGCCAAGACCGAGATCGCCATGATCAAGGTTGTGGCGCCCAGCATGGCCTGCGAAGTGATTGACTGGGCCATGCAGGTGCACGGCGGCGGTGGCGTGAGCGACGACTTCCCCCTGGCCTACGCCTATGCCAACGCCCGCACGCTGCGCTTTGCCGACGGACCGGATGAAGTCCACCGCAATGCCATTGCCAAATGGGAACTGGGCAAGTACGGCGCTTATGGCCGCGATGCAGGCGTGCCCATCACGCGTGGCAGCTGACCCCACCGCAGCTTTCGGGCCACCGTCACCGATTGCGCCCGCTCAAGGCAGTTACTGTCCGTGCATTGCCCTGCAGGTCACGGTGGTGGCGCCAACCGTGGACCGCTGCGGCCGATGTGCAGCGGGCGCCCTCCGGGTCCGACTAACGCCGGTGAACGCTGGGGCCCGCCACGCGAAAGCTGAGCACTGGCGCGCTGGGATCGCTGAACGACATACCCAGCGCCATCTTGCCACTGCCATGCAGGATGCAGGCATCCCGACGCAGCCGCACCGGGGACACACTGCCATCAAACCGCACCCACGTGCCGAAACTGCTCAGGTCGGTCAGTAAAAAGCCGCTGTTGCGCCAATCGATGCGCGCATGCAGACGTGACACCCGCGGATCGTCGATGCAAAGCTGCGCGTGACTCGCCCGCCCCAGGTGCACTGGCGTATCGCTCGACACAAAGCTTATGTCGATGCCATGCCCGGAAAACTGGATCTGCCCCAGGATGGAATCGGCAGGCCCAAAGTTGCTCACCAACCCCGCCTGCATGGTCAGCACCTCAGCAGCCTCGTTTTCGCGCCATTCGACCTGGTAGAGGACCAGTCGATGGGACTTGCCACGCAACTCCATCGGCCCCAGGTTGCGATAACTCACGTCCAACGAGTTCCCCGCCAGCAGCACCGACGCTTCGGTAGTCCAGATCTCGCCAGGCCCGGCCCGTTCGCAAAGACGGGCCGCCACATTGACGGCATCGCCGTAACAGTCGCCGTCCACATCGACCACGTCGCCGCTGGCAATACCCGCCCGAATATCGAGTTGCATCGGCAACGGCAGGCAGTCCTGCCGCACACGATGCTGGCGCAGCAGGAGCGCCATGAATGCGACCGCGTCCGAGGCATCCCCAAACAAGCCTAGCACGCCATCGCCCAGGGTTTTGACCACCCGGCCGCCGTGCGCCTCCACGTTTTCGACCAGCCATTGCGTGAGCCGCGTGATCGCCTGAGTCGCGCGCTCGTTGCCCATGGTCTCGAACAGCGAGACACTGCCCAGGATGTCGGCAAAGACCACCGTCCGGAGCTGACTCATCGGGAGCGAAACATAGGCAAGGTCATCCGTCCAGTTTAGTCCAGCATCGCCCCGCGCGTGCGAAACCGGGTTGAACGAAAGTTTCCCAGCCTGGGCAAGGCCTTGCCGCGCGCGACGGTATGAGGTCCTTGTCCATCGCAGCGCCTGCGCGTAGCGCCTGCGCGTAGCGCCGGTCAAAGGCGTTGGAGCGCACAGCAGCGCGCACAGACACCCGACGCGGGCACTGTTGTCTTTTGTCAAAAATGCGTAGCAACCCTGATTGCACAAACCCTGGAGGGCACGTACCTTTTGCGGCCCTGCACTACTGCTGCGAAGTCGCCGAAACCCATGCGCTGGTACTTGCCCGAAGTTCACACCAACACCGACAACATGCTTGGCCGAAACAGGCCGTCATCGACCGCATGGGTGCACAACCAGGGTGTGGAGCGCGTTCGCCACGCCATGCTCGCCAGTCTTGCTGGCAGTACCGGATGCGATGTGGCACGCATGAACATACGCTTGCGGTATGCCTGCGATATCGAGGCGCTTTGGTACCTGCGCGATGATTTGTTCAGCACATTGTCGGATCTACAGGGCGAAGGCCCGGCGCGCTCCACTCTAGACGAGCTGACGGGGCTTTTTCAGGGGCAATTGCCCACGACGCTTCGCGAACCGCTGTCACAACGGTTTGCCTGAACCGATGGCCGCGCAGGACGCGGGCTCGATGGCGATGGTTGCTTGTTCATTGCCCCCCTGCGAACGCCAAGCTCGCAGTTCGCTTGCCGCTGCCAGGACTCCTAAAGACTTCTCAATACTCCTAGTGCTGATGGCCCCAGTAGATCAGCGCATCGCGGTCTTCCACCGAAATCGACACTTGGGCCCCCACCGGCAGCAGCACCTTGGTCGGTACATGGCCAAACGGCAGATTGGTCAGCACAGGCGCCTTGATCTGCGTGCGCAGCCAGTCGACGACGGACTGCAGCTTGTAGCCCTTGTCGTGGGGCGCGAGCTTGAAACTCGTGAACTGTCCCAGCACCACCGCCTTTTGCCGCGCCAGCACGCCTGCGTGCAGCAGTTGTGTGAGCATGCGCTCGATCCGATAGGGGTGCTCGTGCACATCCTCCAGGAACAAAACCCCGCCCCGCACATCGGGTAGATACGGCGTGCCGACCAGCGAGGCCAGCACGGACAGGTTGCCGCCCCACAGCACGGCGCTTTTGACATACACACCCGGCACCGCGGGCCTGCCGGTCGTAGCATGCGGCTTTTCGCGGTGCATGCGCCAGCCGGAGCCCTCGCCATGACCGCTGAGCAGGTCATCAAAGCAGGCTTGCATGATGTCGTCAGGCTCGCCACCCGCCACGCCAAAGTCAGCTCCGAGCGAAGGGCCAGCCCATGAAGTGGCACCGGTTTGAGCCAGCAGCGCGAGCTGGAAGGCCGTGAAGTCGCTCACACCCACAAAATGCATGCCCTTGTCGACCGCCTTGGCCACCGCCTTGTAGCGAATGCCAGGCAAAAGGCGCGACAGGCCGTAGCCGCCGCGCGAGATCAGGGCCACATCGGCACCACTGGCTGCGGCGCGGTGGATGGCGGCCAGACGGGTTTCATCATCACCGGCAAAACGGGTGTGCACTGCAAGCGCATCCGGGTCCACCTCGACCTCATGGCCCAGGGACTTCAGGCGTGCAATGCCGCGCTTGAAGGCCGCCTTGTCGCGCACGGCGCTGGACGGCGAATAAATGTAGATGTGCTTGGGGCCGTCGTCGTGCCCGCAGTGCGATGGATCGTGATGGTGTTGCAAAGCGCTCGGACCGCTGGTGGCCCGCTCCGTAGACAGGGTGCGCTGCCGCGGGGACGCAGGCACGGGCAGCAGCTGGGTTTCAATTCGCAAAGTATTCCACAGCCTGCGCAGCGATGGCCTCGCCATGCTCCTGCACAAAATGGCCAGCGGCGGGTAGCACCAGCGGCTCCGGGCAGCCGCGAATATCCTGCCGCAGGGCCTGCATGGTGGCAAGGCCCAGCACCGGGTCCTGCGCGCCCACAACCATCAGACTGCGGCCCTGCCAGCGGTCGCGCCAAAAGTCGCGCGCCGCACGCGATACCGCAGCCCCCTCCTGCTTCGGATCGGCGAGCACCCTCTCGGGAAACGCCCGCAGCGCGGCCCGGTAACCGCGATCTGGAAACGGCGCATCGTAGGCAGCACATTCCGCGGCCGTGAGGTGCGGATTGCCCCGGCCGAGCAGCCGACCTACGCCATACAGCGGCTTGTCACGGCACATGGCACGCCACTGCGTAAATCCGGGTGACACCGGCGCATCACCGGTCGCCAGCAGCGTGTTCATCACCAGCAGGCCGCCAAAGCGCCACGGCATGTCCATGGGCAGCGTGAGGCCCAGGATGCCGCCCCAGTCCTGAACGACCAGCACGGTGCGCTGAAGGTCCAGGCGCTCCACCAGTTCCAGCAACACCTGCCGATGCCAATCAAAGCGGTGCGCGGCATCCTTCTTGGGTTTGTCGCTTTTGCCAAAACCGATCAGGTCCGGGGCGACCACGCGGTCTCCGGCAGCCAAAAAGGTCGGCAGCATGCGGCGGTACAAATAGCTCCACGTCGGGTTGCCATGCAGGCACAGCCAGGTGCGCGGGGCATCCCGCGGCCCTTCGTCCAGGTAGTGCAGGCGCAGACCGGCAAGGCTGGGCAAGTCGCTCACATACTGGGCAGGCCAGGGGTAGCCGGGGAGGTCGGCAAAGGCGGCGTCGGGCGTGCGCAACGCATCGTCACGCAGCGGGTGGCTGGCCAGCGCCTGGGCGCGTTGCTGCTGGCGCCGTTGCCTAAAGAAGTCAGCCAGCAGCGCGGCGCAGGCATCTGCCAGAACGCCGCCCTGGACCGTGGTCTGGTGGTTCAGCTCGGCGTGCGCAAACAGGTTGAGCACGGATCCGGCCGCCCCCGTCTTGGGCTCGGCTGCGCCGAAAACCACGCGGTCCAGCCGCGCGTGGAGCATGGCGCCACTGCACATCGCGCAGGGCTCCAGCGTCACATACAGCGTGCAGCCATCGAGCCGGTAGTTGCCCAATTGCCGCGCTGCTGCACGCAGGGCCACGATCTCCGCATGCGCGGTCGGGTCGTGGCCGTCCACCGGGCCATTGCGGCCCGTGGCAACGACCTGCCCGCCCCGAACCACCACCGCGCCCACCGGCACCTCGCCAGCACGAGCGGCAGCCTCCGCCTCGGCCAGCGCAAGCTGCATAAAGTGGTCATCGGTCGTCGCGGTCATTGCTATTTATTTGATAGCTGCAAAGCCAATACCATATTGCGCAATCCAGTAAAATCAATCATTTTTCAGCGTCTGGCATGGACCGCGTCTGCTGCATGAGCCCTTCCATCTGCTGGCGAACTTGTTCCTGCACCTGACGGCTCTGCTCTTGCAAATTGCCCGCCCGCACCAAGGCCGCATCCGCAGACACGGCCGCGGCACCTGGAACCGGCCCTGCCGGGCCGTGCGCGGTCGCCAACTGGTTCTTGGCCAGCACGCCCACGACGGCCAACACCACGACCAAACCGATCAGTCCGAATACTCCACGCATGGGTGACTCCTTGCCGCTGCCTGAAGGTCTGACTGTAAACGCAGCCACCAGGAACTCGGCCGCCCGCAGAGGCCGGTGCGCTAGCGCCGGGCCAACGAACCCAGCAGCCCTCGCTGTGGGGCTTTCTTGTTGCCGGTGCTGGGTGGCTGCATTTGGGCAACTTGCCTACAGATTGCCTTCAAGCCACAGAAAACAAAAATCCCCGCTATCTTTTTAATAGCAGGGTTTCTTTAATGTACCTGGGGTGGCTGATGGGGCTCGAACACACGCCAACAGGAATCACAATCCTGGACTCTACCAACTGAGCTACAGCCACCGTAGCCCCGCATTATAGCCCGGGATTTTCAAGCCAGGAGAAGCCTTATCACTTTTCTGTGGACGTCTATTCCACTGCCGCAGGGCGGGGTGCCTTGATCTGGGCCTTGAAGCGTTGTTTGAGCACTTCGTAGTAGGCAAGTCCCTCGGCTGCTGTCAGCCATTGCACGTACTGCTGGCGCTCCTGCAGCGCACGCTGGGGGTCGGGCGCCTGGCGTGGGATGACCCGGTTGACCTTGACCACTGCGTAGCCCTCGCCACCAAGGTCAACACCGACCCAGTTTGGCAACGCATCCGTCGGGCTGCGCAGCGCGGCGTCAATGATCGTTCGGGGCAGGTTCTGGGTCTGTTCGCGCGAGACTTCGAGCACTGCGCCTAAACCCGTGGCGCTTGCCGGGGCTGCCTTCCATGCAGCCAGTTTCGCTGTGCCTTCCTGGCGCGCCATCTCGGCGGATTTCTCCGCAACGTAGAGGCCCCGCACGCGAGCCCGCACTTCGTCCAGGGGGAGGGTCTTGGCAGGTGTGTATGCCACCACCCGCCCGGCGACCAGTTGACTGGGGCCTACTTCGACGGCTTCGGTGTTGCGCTTGTTCTCCAGCGAGTCGGCTGAAAACAGCGCTTCGATGAATTTCGCGTTGCCCAGGGCGCCCTGCGCGCCAGGGGCCGGCGTGCGCGTCACACCCATGGCTGTCTGAACCTTGAGCTTGAGCTTGTCGGCCACGGGCTTGAGGCTGTCTGACTGTTCGTACACGCTGTTGGAGAAAACCTCTGCGACCTCGGCAAACTTGCGTTGTGCCTGTTGCTTCTTGAGATCGGTCTCCAGGGTGGGACGAAGCTCCTCGAAGGTCGGTTGACGCGGGGTCTTGATGTCGGTGAGCTGAATGACGTGATAGCCGAAATCGGTCTCCACCACGTCGCTGATTTCACCCTTTTTCATGCCGAAGACAGCCGTCTCGAAGGGCTTGACCATGGCACCCCTTGCAAAGAAGCCCAGGTCGCCGCCGGCAAGTGCGGAACCCGTGTCATCAGACGATTTTTTGGCCACCTCAGCGAAGCTCGACGGCGTTTTGCGAACCTGTTCCAGCAGTTGCGCTGCGCGGGCCCTGGCTTTTTCGCGGTCGGCAGCCGAGGCATCTTTGGATGCATTGACCAGGATATGACTGGCGCGCCGCTCTTCCTTGCCCGCAAGTCGTTCCAGGTTGTCCTTGTAATAGCTGCGCAGGTCGTCCTCATTGAGCGTCAGGCCAGCGCGCACGGCGTCCAGGTCGAGCACCACATACTCGATGGACGCCTGCTCCTGTTGCTGAAACCGGGCAGGGTTTGCCTTGTAGTAGGCCTCAAGATCGTCATCAGATGGAGACACCTTGGTCGCAAAGTCCTGGGCCTTCAAGCGCACCACCTGCACCTCGCGGCGTTCGTACAGGGGACCCAACGCCGCCCTGACCTGGGCATTGGTGCCGAAGGTGGTGCTGATGACACTCCCCATCACCTGACTGATCGAAATGTCCTGGCGGACGTTAGCCTCGAAGCCCTCGGGGGTCAGCCCCTGGCTTGCGACCAGGGTGCGGTACGCCTCTGCGTCGAGCGTGCCGTCCGCGCGGCGCAGGCCGGCGATGGCAGGGATTTCCTGCAGGCTGCGGGCCAGCCGGGCGTCCGTGGTTACCAGGTGCATGTCTTTCACGGCTGCGGCGAAAACCCGGTCACGCACCAAGCGCTCCAGCGTGGCATAGCGGGCCTGGGGCGAGTCCAGAAGTTGTGGGTCCACCGTAGGCGACTGGGCACGCAGACGGTCGCTTTCGATGCGATGCGCGTTGTCCCACTCGATCTGCTTGATATCGACACCATCGACGCGGGCCACTACTGGGCTCTTTTCAGAGAAGTAGTTGGAATCGATGCCCACCAGCACAAACGAAGGAATGATCAGCAAGAACAATAAGACCATGACGATCTTGGAGTGCTTGCGGATGGCTTCAAACATGGTTGATCTTTCAGAGGACAAAAAACAAAAGGCGAACATGTGTTCGCCTTTGTCCGGTGATGGTGGGTCCTGACGGTCTCGAACCGCCGACCTACTCCGTGTAAAGGAGCCGCTCTACCAACTGAGCTAAGGACCCCACCTGAACTTGATTGTCAGTTCAAGGCGTCTTTGAGTGCCTTGCCAGGACGGAACTTCGGAACTTTAGCAGCTTTGATTTTAATCGTGGCTCCGGTGCGGGGATTGCGACCCGTGCGTGCCGCGCGCTTGCCTACGGCAAATGTGCCGAAACCGACAAGCGAAACGGTACCGCCCTTTTTCAAAGTCTTCTTGACTGCTTCGATCGTGGATTCCAGAGCACGCGCGGCAGCGGCCTTGGAGATGTCGGCATTGGTGGCGATGTGCTCGATCAATTCGGTTTTGTTCACAAGGGGCCTCTCGGGAAAGAGTTGGGGGTTGTCTCGGGGAAATCTGGTATTTGCACGGCAAAGCGCGGCCATTGAGGCCGCACAAATTTGAACGTGGAATGGTTGGCGAACACAGCGTGGCTGCTGCTTGAGGGTAAAGCCATTGAGTTCCGGGTGTCAATACGACACGCTGTCTCGCGCCAGCAATCGGGCTGAATTCTAGTCGCATTTCCAGGCGCGACGGGGCGGGCACGGCTGTTTTGTCGCATACACGCCGTATGGGCAGCATTCCGTATTGACATCACCGGCGCGGCCTAGCAGCCATTAAACCTAAAAACGGCAGTTAACCGCTTGTAAACTTGGCGCACGCCGCACGGACTCGGGCCTTGCTTTGTTTTTGCAGCCTCACCTTTGAGGTGACAGCGCTACGCACTTGCCAGCGCCGTTTTTAGGTTAAATCGCGCCGGCGATCGCACGCCCTAAATCCTCAGTGCACGCACTACCGCCAAGATCCGGCGTTCGCGGCGCGCCGCTTTGTGGATCCAGGGCCTTTTCGATTGCCACGAGCACGGCATCGTGGGCATCGCGGTACCCCAGAAAGTCCAGCATCATCGCGCCGCACCATATCTGGCCGATGGGGTTGGCGATGCCCTTGCCCGCAATATCGGGTGCCGAGCCGTGCACCGGCTCAAACAGTGAGGGCATGGCACGCGATGGATTGAGGTTGGCGCTGGGCGCAATGCCAATCGTGCCGGTGCAGGCGGGCCCCAGGTCCGACAGAATGTCGCCGAACAGGTTGCTGGCGACCACCACGTCAAAAAAGTCCGGGCGCTGCACAAAGTGCGCGGCGAGGATGTCGATATGGAACTTGTCAACCTTCACATCGGGATACGAGCGCGCCATCGCGGCCACCCGCTCATCCCAGTACGGCATGGTGATGGCGATACCGTTGGACTTGGTGGCGCTCGTCAGGTGCTTTTTGGGGCGCGACCGGGCCAGCTCGAACGCAAATTCCAGGACGCGATCCACGCCGTGGCGGGACATCACCGTTTCCTGCATCACGATCTCGCGGGCGGTGCCCTCAAACATGCGGCCACCGATGCTGGAGTACTCGCCTTCGGTGTTTTCGCGCACGATCATCATGTCGATCTCGCCGGGCATGCGCGGGCTGCCATCGCGGCGCACCACCGGCGCGATCACGCCAGGCATCAGGCGCGCAGGGCGCAGATTGACGTATTGGTCGCACTCGCGGCGAAACAACAGGAGCGAGCCCCACCGCGAGACATGGTCGGCGATCTTCTCGGGCCAGCCCACCGCACCGAAGTAGATGGCCTCATGCCCGCCAATCTGATCCTTCCAGTTGTCGGGCAGCATCTTGCCGTGCCTGGCGTAGTAATCCCAGCTTGAAAAGTCGAAATGGTCGAATTGCAGGTCGATGCCGAAGCGGCGGGCGGCGGCGTCCATGGCGCGCAGCCCTTCGGGCATGACCTCCTTGCCGATGCCGTCGCCGGCCACCACGGCGATGCGGTGCTTAGCCATGAAATTGCTCCTGAAATGATAGCTTCAAGCACTTATGAAACCATCGCATGCAGCCACAAGGCTCAAAATTCTTACTTGACCCGAGCGCGGATCTCAGGCAGCGCCTTTTGCAGGTAATACACCATCGACCACACCGTCAGCACGGCCGATACCCATATAAGCCACGTACCCCAGACGCCTGTGTCAACCACGCCAAAAAGTCGGCCGTCATACAGCAGGAAGGGAATGGCCACCATCTGCACCGTGGTCTTGACCTTGCCGATCATGTGCACAGCCACGCTCTTGCTGGCGCCGATCTGCGCCATCCATTCGCGCAGGGCCGATATCGCTATCTCGCGGCCGATGATGATGAGCGCCACGAAAACGTCCGCGCGCTGCAGATGCACCAGCACCAGCAGCGACGCACACACCAGGAACTTGTCTGCCACCGGATCGAGGAAAGCGCCAAACGACGAGGTCTGGTTCAACTTGCGCGCAAGGAAGCCGTCCAGCCAGTCGGTGGCTGCAAACACCACGAACATCACCGTCGCAATGAGATTGCGCGTGGCGGGGTCGACGGGTGCGTAGAACACCCCCACGATCAAGGGAATCGCGACGATGCGCGTCCAGGTCATCAGGGTGGGGATCGTCCAGAACATGGCGATGATTGTGTCACGACTGGTGTGCAGGCCAATGCGTTAGCGGCGGGGTGTCAGTCCACTGGGGCAGCGGGCGTGACAGGCGGCTGCCCGCTGGCGCGCCACCCCGCCAGCGACTGCGCGGCCCGTGGCCGCAAGATGCGCGTTCAGCGCAACGCCCTGTAGATTTCTTCGGCCAGTTCGCGCGAGATGCCCTCGACCGTGGCCAGGTCCTCCATGCTGGCCGAGGCCACGCCACGAACGCCGCCAAAGCGCTGCAAAAGCCGCGCGCGCTTCTTGGGGCCCACGCCAGGTATCTCCTCCAGTTGCCCTCCGCCCACGCGCACCTTGGCGCGTGCCGCGCGCATGCCGGTGATGGCGAACCGGTGGGCCTCGTCGCGGATTTGCGCCACCAGCATGAGCGCCGCCGAATCCTTGCCCAGGTAGACCTTCTCGCGGCCATCAGCAAACACAAGCTCTTCCAGCCCGACCTTGCGGCCCTCTCCCTTTTCAACGCCGACGATGCGCGTGAGGTCCAGACCCAGCGAGGTGAACACTTCGCGCGCCACGCTGACCTGGCCCTTGCCACCGTCGATCAGCACCAGGTCGGGCAGCCGCGCCATGCCCTTGGGCCTGACCGCCGCATCGCCCCAGGGGGCCGGATGGGCGGCAAAGTCGATGCCGCCCGCCTCGCGGGCCGCCTCGGCCACCTTGCTGTAGCGGCGGGTGAGCACCTGGCGCATGGCGGCATAGTCGTCGCCTCCGGTGATGCCATCGATCTTGTAGCGGCGGTACTCGCTGCTTTGCATTTTGTGGTGGTGGAACACCACGCATGAGGCCTGCGTCGATTCGCCCGCCGTGTGCGAGATGTCAAAACACTCGATGGTGAGCTGGTCGAGCTCATCGGGCGGCAGGTCCAGCGCCTCGGCCAGGGCGCGCGTGCGCGCCTGCTGCGAGCCCTCCTCGGCCAACAGCCGGGCCAGCTGCAGGTCGGCATTTTTTTGGGCCATGTCCAGCCAGGCGCGGCGTTGCTCGCGCGGCTGGTGCACAGCGTTCACGCGAATCCCGCACTGCTCGCCCAGCGCTTGCAGCAGAGCCCTGTCAACCGGCTCGCTTGTGACCAGCACGGGGGGCACCGGCACGCCGATGTAGTGCTGGGCGATGAAGGCTTCAAGCACCTGCGCCTCGACGGACTTGCTTGGCCGGGCTTTGCCCGCCGCAGCGCCGCAGGTGCTGGCGGGGTCAGCGGCATCATCCTCGCCGCAAGCTGCGGCGACGCGGCCGGGGGCTGCTGGCTCGCCCGGATCTTGCTCTTCCTCGAAGATGGCAGCGGCATCCTCCACATGCACGGGAAAATACGGCCGGTCGCCCAGGTGCCGACCGCCACGCACCATGGCCAGGTTCACGCAGGCGCGGCCGCCCTGCACCCGCACGGCCAGCACGTCCACATCCTTGTCATCGGCAATCTCGATCGACTGCTGGTGCAGCACCCGAGACAGCGCCTGGATCTGGTTGCGCACGTCGGCCGCCTGCTCGAACTCCAGGCGGTCGGAATACGCCATCATGCGCGCCTCCATGGCACGCAGCACCTCCTGCGTCTCGCCGCGCAACAGAGCCTCTGCCTGGTGCACATCCGCGGCATAGGCTTGGCGCGAAATCAAGTCCACGCACGGCCCGGTGCAGCGCTTGATCTGATAGAGCAGGCAGGGCCGCGTGCGGTTGGCAAACACGGTGTCTTCACAGGTGCGCAGGCGAAACACCTTTTGCAGCAGTTGGATGGTCTCCTTGACCGCCCAGGCGCTGGGGTACGGCCCGAAATAGCGGTGCTTCCTGTCCACCGCGCCGCGGTAGTAGTCCATGCGCGGAAACGCCTGGCCCGGCGCATCGCCCGCAGCGCCCTCGGTGCCGGTGATCTTGAGATAGGGGTAGCTCTTGTCGTCCCTGAACAAGATGTTGAACTTGGGGTTCAGCGTCTTGATCAGGTTGTTTTCCAGCAGCAGCGCCTCGGCCTCGGAGCGCACCACCGTGGTCTCCAGCCGCACAATCTTGCTGACCATGTGGCCGATGCGCGTGCCGCCATGGTTCTTGGTGAAGTAGCTGGACACGCGGCGCTTGAGATGGCGTGCCTTGCCTACATACAGCAGCGCGCCCTGGGCGTCGAAATAGCGGTACACCCCCGGCAGTGGCGGCAGCGCAGCCACCTGCGCCAGGAGCTCTTCGGAATGCACATCAGACATGCGCTTATTGTGGCCCTGCGCGCGGCCGGGCTGATGCACCATCAAATCAACAGCCGCTGGCGCTTATTGAACCTAAAAACGACAGTTGACCGCTTGTAATCTTGCCGCACACCGCACGGACTCGGGCCTTGGGTTGTTTTTGCATCCTAACCTATGGGGTGACAGCGCTGTGCATAACGCCCTGCGGGCTGCGCTGGTGGGGGCCGTGGCCTTGGCTGCTGTCGTGATGGGGCATGCTGGCGTGCCCGCACTCAGCGGGGAGGCGCTCTTTCGCAGATGGCGTCAAAATCGGCGGGCAACGGGTGCAGGGCTCGTGCTGTGCGCGCGCTCGCAAAAATCGCTCTTGGGCGTGGCGCGGCGGCTGGTGCCCCCCTGCGCTCGCAACCACCCGCACCCGCCCCATGACCATGCACCGCCCCCTTCCTGCCCTGCAATGGGATGTGTTCTGCCGCGTGATCGACAACTTTGGCGACATCGGCGTGTGCTGGCGTCTGGTGGCGCAATTGGCGGGCCTGGGACACCGCGTGCGCCTCTGGGTGGACGACACATCGGCGCTGCAATGGATGGCCCCTGGGGGCTGCCCCGGGGTAGAGGTAAGGCCCTGGGGCACGCCGCCGCCAGGGCCGAACGAGGCGCCAACCGATGTGATGGTGGAGGCATTCGGCTGCGATATTGCTCCTGAATTCATAGCATATTGCGTCGCATTGACTGGCGCTCGTGGCCAAAATCATTCCAAACCTGTCTGGATCAATCTGGAGTACCTGTCAGCAGAGGCTTACGTAGCGCGCACCCACCGCCTGCCTTCACCCATCCTGTCGGGCCCGGCGTCGGGGTGGACGCGCTGGTTCTACTACCCCGGCTTCACCTCGGGCACCGGCGGCCTGCTGCGCGAGCCCCGCCTGATGGAGCAGCGCGAGGCGTTTGACCCCAGCGTCTGGCGCGCAGAGCACCGGGCCCTGTTCCAGGCGGGCGACGAAGCGCCGGGCACGCGCTGGGTGTCGCTGTTCTGTTACGAGCCCCCGGCACTCATCGACCTGTTGCAGCAGTGTGCGCTGCAGCCCACCCAGTTGCTGGTCACTCCCGGCCGGCCCACCGCCGCCGTTCGGGCAGCCCTGGGCGAACCCACAGCCAGCGCAACGCAGCAGTTGCGGCAAGACCAGCGGGGGCTGCTGTCCTTGTCCTACCTCCCCCACCGGCCCCACGCAGCGTTTGACGAGATGCTGTGGGCCTGCGACTTCAACGCCGTGCGGGGCGAGGACTCTCTGGTGCGTGCCCTGTGGGCGGGCCAGGCCTTTGTGTGGCACATATACCCGCAGCATGACAACGCCCACCACCACAAACTCTGGGCCTTTCTCGACTGGCTGCAGGCCCCGCAATCGCTGCGGCGGTTCCATGCCACCTGGAACGGGCTGGACGGCGCGCGCCTGCAATGGCCCGATGACGACACCCTGGCCGAGTGGACTGCGTGCGCGCGCGCGGCACGGCAACGCCTGCTAACGCAGGACGACCTCAGCACGCAAATCCTGCGGTTTGTGGCCGAAAAACGGTAAAATCCGAGGCTTTGCGCAAAACAGGCGCTGCACACCCGTGCCCAGCCTTGCGCACTTTTGCCGCAGAACATGCATTGGCACGGCGCGCCTTCTGAGCCCCAGAAGACCTCCTGCCCGCGCGTTGAGCGGCCCCAACCCAAGCAACCAGCTATGAAAATCGCTCAAGAAATCCGCGCCGGCAACGTCATCATGCACGGCAAGGACCCCATGGTGGTCCTCAAGACCGAATACGCCCGTGGCGGCCGCGGTGCAGCCACCGTGCGCATGAAGCTCAAGAGCCTGATCGGCAACTTCGGCACCGAAGTCGTGTTCAAGGCCGACGACAAGATCGACAACGTGATCCTGGATAAGAAGGAGTGCACCTACTCCTACTTTGCCGACCCCATGTACGTGTGCATGGACACCGAGTACAACCAGTACGAAGTGGAAGCCGAGAACATGGGCGACTCGCTGAACTACCTGGAAGACGGCATGGCCGTTGAAGTGGTGTTCTACGACGGCAAGGCCATCTCGGTCGAACTGCCCACCAGCGTCGAGCGCGAAATCACCTGGACGGAACCCGCTGTCAAGGGCGACACGTCCGGCAAGGTCATGAAACCCGCCAAAATCGCCACCGGTTTTGAAGTGCCCGTCCCCCTGTTCGTGAGCCAGGGCGACAAGATCGAAATCGACACCCGCACCGGCGAATACCGCAAGCGCGTGTAATTCACCCAAGCGCAACGCTCCCCGCCGGGAGCATGCTCGATAAAATGGCTTCCCTCGGGAAGCCTTTTTTATGATTTTGGTTGCTTGCGCTTGCTGGAAAAGCACCTGTAGCTATTATTATGATAGCAATCAAATGGGCTGTGCCAGCAGATCATGCCCGCGCACACCCACAATGCGGGCCCGCGTGAACTCGCCGACCTTCATGGTCTTGCTGATTTTTTCGGGCGGCAAGAGCTGCACGGTGCCGTCGATCTCGGGCGCGTCGGCATAGGTGCGGCCTACCCCGCCCTTGCGGCCCAGGGCTGGCGCATGGTCCACCAGCACTTGCATGGTGGCACCCACGCGGCGTTGCAGCTTGGCGATTGACACTTGCTCGGCCACGGCCATGAAGCGGGCGCGGCGTTCTTCGCGGACATCCAGAGGCAACATGCCCGGCAAATCGTTG
>JBKCTS010000275.1:0-9436 GCA_046318695.1 Acidovorax sp. | reverse complement strand
AGCCATCGCTTGCAGCGTCGACCAGAAAGCGGCTGAGCGGCACGGCGTCAGCCACCTGGCGGGCAAAGGCGTCGGTGCCATGCTCGCGGATGAAGCTGTCGGGGTCGTGCTCGGCTGGCAGAAACAGGAACTTGATGCTGCGCGTGTCGCTGGCGTGGGGCAGGGCGCCATCGAGCGCCTTGCGGGCTGCGCGTCGGCCGGCTGCGTCGCCGTCGAAGCTGAAGACCACGGCCTCGGTAAAGCGCAGCAGTTTGTGTACGTGGTCCGGCGTGCACGCTGTGCCCAGCGTGGCCACAGCGTTCGGAAAGCCCAGTTGCGCCAGAGCCACCACGTCCATGTACCCTTCTGTGACCAGGGCGTAGCCGGCCTCGCGGATGGCCGTGCGTGCCTCAAACAGGCCGTACAGTTCTCGCCCCTTGTGGAACACAGGCGTCTCCGGCGAGTTCAGGTACTTGGGTTTTTCATCGCCCAGCACGCGCCCGCCAAAGCCAATGCATTCGCCCTTGACGTTGCGGATGGGGAACATCACCCGGTCGCGGAACCGGTCGTAGCGCTTGCCGCCGTCGTCCTCGCTCACGATGACCAGGCCGCTTTCTTCGAGCAGCGGATCGTCATAGTGCGCAAACACGCTGGCCAGGCTGCGCCAGCCCTCGGGTGCGTAGCCCAGGCCAGAGAGCTTGGCCACCGCGCCTGAAACACCCCGCGTCTTGAAGTAGCCGATGGCGCGTTGCGATTCGCGCAGGTGGCGGCGGTAGGCGTCTGCCGCCTTTTCGAGCACATCGGTCAGCGTCGCCTGCCGCTGGCGGGCTGCGGCGGCGCGTTCCTTTTCCTGCGGCGAGATATCGTCGTCGGGCACCTGAAGGCCCACCTGCTGGGCCAGGTCGTGCACGGCCTCGACGAAGCCCATGCCGGCGTGGTCCATCAGGAACCCGATGGCGTTGCCGTTCTTACCGCAGCCAAAGCAGTGATAGAACTGCTTGGACGGGCTGACGCTGAACGACGGTGACTTTTCCCCATGGAAGGGGCACAACCCCATGAAATTGGCCCCGCCCTTCTTGAGCTGCACGTAGCGACCGACGATCTCGACCACGTCGATGCGCGAGAGCAACTCCTGAATGAATGACTGGGGGATGGACACAGGTGTATTTTGGCCCACGGCCGGGTTGCGACTGGCGGGGCAGCCGAATCCCGGGATTTCGCCTACCATTTGATCAAGCAAGGCGTCAGACCTGCCTGCTGCCTCGCCGCGCTACGGCATGTTCAAGAGCTTGCTTGCCATCACCTCCAAGCCCGGCAGGCTCCAGGCCCACTGGCTTGAGGGGGCATTCACTTGATTGATATCAACCATGCATCGGTCTGTTGGGCGCAGAGGCCTTGGTCTGGGCCTGCGCACGGTCTACAGTGACTTATGCCGAAAGATCATCCATGACAACCATCCGCCAAAGCCCCCCCAATGACGCGCCCGCAGCCCGCCCGGAGCCTTGGACTGGCACGGCGCTGCCCGCGCTCTTTGTCTCGCATGGGGCGCCGCTGTTTGCGCTGGAGGCCGGTACCACCGGCCCGTCTTTGACCGCCTGGGGGACGGACCTGCGCCAGCGGTTCCCGCAGCTGCGCGGCATTGTGATCCTGTCGCCGCACTGGATGGCGCACTCGCCGCAGGTGATGACCGGGCCGCAACCCGCTACCTGGCACGACTTTGGTGGATTTGCGCCCGCGCTGTATCGGCTGCAGTACCCGGCCCCGGGCTCGCCCATGCTGGCGCAGGAGGTTCTGGCGCTGATGAACGCTGCTGGCCTGGGCGCGCAGGGCGACGAGGCCCGGCCGTTCGACCACGGCGCTTGGGTGCCGCTGATGCACCTGTTCCCAAAGGCAGATGTTCCAGTGGTGCAGGTGGCACTGCCCACGCACGCCGGACCGGCCGATGTGTACGCCGTGGGCTCGGCCCTGCGCGGGCTGCGTCGCCAGGGCGTGCTGTTGGTGGGCTCGGGCAGCATGACCCACAACCTGGCCGAGTTCTTTGGAGGCGCGCGCGAGCCTTCGCCCTATGTGCTGGAGTTCAGCCGCTGGATCGAGTCTGCGCTGGCGCGCGGTGATTTGCAGGCACTGCTCAACTATCGCACCCAGGCGCCGCACGCCACGCGCGCACACCCCACCGAAGACCATTTCCTGCCCCTCTTTTTTGCGCTGGGCGCTGCTGGCGACGACCTGCACGCCAACTACCTGAGCCGCGAGGTCATGTACGGCATGCTGTCGATGGACGCGTTTGCGCTGGAATCCGCGCCCTGAGCGTCAGTACCTCGCCGTCGCCGCTATTCATTAACCAAATATGCCAATTGCGCGCATCAATGCTTGATTTACCGCTCACTTTTTTGCAGCGTCCTGCGTCCCCCAACTATCCGCACCCCTGGCTGCTGGTGCTGATGCACGGTGTGGGTAGCAATGAACGGGATCTGTTTGGTCTGGGCTGCCAGTTGCCCGAACGGTTCCACGTCATCAGCCTGCGTGCGCCTTTTCGCATGGGCCCGGGCTCGCACGCCTGGTTTGACTTTTCGATCGAGCCCAACGGCGAGCGCACCATCAACGAATCGCAAGAGGCCCAGAGCCGCTCGCTCGTGGCGCAGACCGTGCAGGCGGCGGCGCACCATCTGGGCATTCCGCCCGAACGGGTCGTGCTGGGTGGCTTCAGCCAGGGCGGGATCATGGCGCTGTCGCTGCTGTTGACGCAACCTGCGCTCATGCACGCTGCGATGGTTTGGCACGGCCGCCTGCTACACCAGGTGGAGCCGCTGATAGCGCCCGCCGATGCGCTGCACGGCAAGCAACTGTGGGTGAGCCACGGCACGCATGACAACGTGATCCCCCTCGCGCACGCGCAGGCCATCGTGCACCACATGGCGCCGCTGCCGGTGTCCGTCGCGTACCATGAATTTCCTGGCGCGCACGAAATCCGGCCCTCGGAGCTGTCGGCCTCCATCGGCTGGCTGGAGTCGCTGTCCGGCACGCCGCCTGCGTTTTAGCGCCCAGGGCCTGCTCGAACAGGCCCTAATTTGCGCCAGGCAGGGGCAGCGCCGTCTTGTAGCGCACCTGCTTGAGCGCAAAGCTCGACCGGATCTTCTCCACCCCCGGTATCGGCGACAACTGCTCCAGGATGAATCGCTCCAGCGCGCCGATGTCGGTTACCGCCACGCGGATCAGGTAGTCGCTGTCCCCGCTCAACAGGTAGCACTCCATCACTTCGTCATGTTCCGCGATGCGGCGTTCAAAGTCGGCCAGGGCTTGCTTGCTCTGCGTCTTGAGACTGATGCTGATGAAAACGTTAAGCCCCAGTCCCAGTGCCGCTGCACTGGCCAGCGCCACGTAGCGGCTGATGACACCTGCTGCCTCCAGCGCCTTCACCCGGGCCAGGCAGGGTGAGGCCGACAGATGCACCCGCCGCGCCAGCTCCACGTTGGACAGGGAGCCATCGGCCTGTAGTTCGGCCAGAATTCGCAAATCGATGGCGTCGAGTTTCATGTGCTGTATTTTAAGTTTTAAGCAGCATTAAATGCTGTTAAACATGCATGAGTGATTAGAAACAGCAACTCATTCGGGGCGATGCTGGCTACAGTGGATGCATGAATGCCCCCACACCCCACACCCTGCTGCAACCCCAGGCCCAACACGACACCGACCCGCTGGAGACCGCCGAGTGGCGCGATGCTTTCACCGCGCTGGTGGCCACCGAGGGGCCCGAGCGCGCCCGCCACATCCTGCAAGAGCTGGTGCAACTGGCGCGCACCCAGCGCATCGGCTGGCAGCCAGACCTGAACACACCCTATGTGAACACCGTGGCCGTGCAGGACCAGCCGGTGTTCCCGGGCGACCTGGCCATCGAGGAGCGCGTGGCCTCCATCGTGCGCTGGAACGCGCTGGCCATGGTGGTGCGTGCCAACCAGGCCTATGGCGAGCTGGGCGGGCACATTGCCAGCTACGCCAGCGCGGCCGACCTGTTTGAAAGCGGCTTCAACCACTTCTTTCGCGCCCGCGAGGGGCTGGGTGAGGGGCAACACCGGGGCGACCTGGTGTTTTTTCAGCCGCACAGCGCGCCGGGCGTGTATGCGCGGGCGTTTCTGGAAGGGCGTTTGTCCGAGCAAGACCTGATGCACTACCGCCAGGAGTTGACCGCGCCCGCCGCGGGTGCACAGGGCCTGTGCAGCTACCCGCACCCGTGGCTGATGCCGGACTTTTGGCAGTTCCCCACCGGCTCGATGGGCATCGGCCCCATCAGCAGCATCTACCACGCGCGCTTCATGCGCTACCTCACGCACCGCAATCTGCTCGACTGCACGAATCGCAAGGTGTGGGGGGTGTTTGGCGATGGCGAGATGGTCGAGCCCGAGAGCATGAGCGCGCTGACCCTGGCCGCGCGCGAGGGGCTGGACAACCTGGTGTGGGTGGTCAACTGCAACCTGCAGCGCCTGGACGGCCCGGTGCGCGGCAACGGCCGCATCATCGACGAGCTGGAGCGCCTGTTTGCCGGTGCGGGCTGGAACGTAGTCAAACTGGTCTGGGGCAGCGACTGGGACGGTTTGTTTGCACGCGACCTGACCGGAGCGCTGGTGCGTACGCTGCAGGGCACGGTCGATGGCCAGATGCAGACCTTTGCTGCCAAGGATGGGCGCTTTAACCGCGACAACTTTTTTGGCCAAAGCTCCGAGCTGACTGCGCTGGCGCAGGGCATGACGGATGAGCAGATCGATCGCCTCAAGCGCGGCGGGCACGACCTGGTGAAGATCCACGCCGCCTACGCTGCCGCTGCTGCTCACCAGGGCCAGCCCACGGTGATCCTGGCACACACCAAAAAGGGCTACGGCATGGGCACGGCTGGGCAGGGCAAGATGACCACGCACAGCCAGAAGAAACTCGACGAGACCGACCTCATCGAGTTCCGCAATCGCTTCAACCTGCCGCTCACCGACAAGCAGGCCACAAGCCTGGCCTTCTACAAGCCCTCCGAGGACAGCCCTGAGATGCGCTACCTGCGCAGCCACCGCGACGCGCTGGGCGGCTACCTGCCGCGCCGCGAATCCATCTGCGACACGCTGCCCGTGCCCGCCATCGAAAGCTACGCCCAGTTTGCGCTGCGGCCGCAGGCCAAGGAGATGAGCACCACCATGGCCTTTGTACGCATGCTGGGCACGTTGCTGAAAGACACCACGCTGGGCCCGCGCATCGTACCCATCGTGGCCGACGAGGCGCGCACCTTTGGCATGGCCAATCTGTTCAAGCAGGTGGGCATCTACAGCAGCGTGGGCCAGCGCTATGCGCCCGAAGACATCGGCTCGGTGCTGAGCTACCGCGAGGCGCTGGATGGGCAAATCCTGGAGGAGGGCATCAGCGAAGCAGGTGCGATTGCCAGCTGGACAGCCGCCGCCACCAGCTACAGCGTGCACGGCCTGGCCATGCTGCCGTTCTACATCTACTACTCCATGTTCGGCTTTCAGCGCGTGGGCGACGCCATCTGGGCCGCTGCCGACCAGCGCGCGCGTGGCTTTTTGCTGGGCGCTACCTCGGGCCGCACCACGCTGGGCGGTGAGGGCCTGCAGCACCAAGACGGCACCAGCCACCTGGTGGCCGCCACCATCCCCAACTGCAAGGCCTACGACCCCGCCTACGCGGGCGAGATGGCCGTCATCATCGACGCGGGCATGCGCGAGATGGTGACCGAGCAGCGCGACGTTTTCTACTACGTCACGCTGATGAACGAGAACTACGCCCAGCCCGACCTGCCCGAGGGCGCCGCTGAAGGTGTGCTTCGTGGATGCTATGTTTTTAGTAGCTACGAGGCTAAGACTAGCGTGCGCGATGGCCCCAATTTATCTCAAAGTATCACCCTGATGGGTTCTGGTGCCATCCTGACTGAAGTGGTCAAAGCTGCCGCCTTGCTGACGGCCGAGGGTATCAACGTGACAGTGCTCAGCGTGACGAGCTGGAGCGAGCTGGCCCGCGACGGCGTGGCGTGCGAGCAGCGTGCGCTGGTGGGCGACGAAGGGGTTAAGCCGGGTACCCCCTGGCTTGCAGCGCAACTGGCCGCCACAAGCGGACCGGTTGTGGCTGCCACAGACTATGTGCGCGCCGTGCCGGAGACGGTGCGGGCGTTCATACCCGGAGGGCGCAAATATGTGACGCTTGGCACCGACGGGTTTGGGCGCAGCGATACGCGGGCAGCGTTGCGAAGGTTTTTTGGGGTGGATGCTGCAAGCGTCGCGCAGGCGGCGCGGCATGTGCTCACCGTTGGCTGAACGACGGCGCGGTGCGCGACGTTGTTGTTCATCGATTCGTGCGGGTTATTGCCGTGATCGAATGACGCACAGACTTCCTACAATCCTTCGGAAACTTTTAGAGATCGGTATGGCCGCTGTCACCTGGGACCTCAATCCGCCGACCACCTGGATCGCAATGGTGGATGGTCAAGCTTGTTGCGCTGTCAAGCGCAAAGACATCGGAGGGTGGACAGCAGCCTGGACGGACGACCATCTTTGGCCAGCGCCAGCCCACCTGCCCAAGGCGATGCCGCAGCCCACCAAGTTTTTCGGCAGCCTTGAAGAAGCGAAGCAGGCTGTCGAGCAGGCGCTGGCGGCGTAAGCACCCGTTGGTGTGTGGGTTGCAAGCAGCCTGCGGTCGCTTCGGGGGCAGGTGAGTCCTGCCAACGCGTGTGCCAGCGTTCACGGGCCCTGGAATTCGTTGCAAGGGTTCAACCTAAAAACGGCAGTTGGATGCATTTGCCAGCGCTGCTTTTGGGGCGCCAGGCAAGGCGCGACGACGCGGCAGGCTCGTGCCTGCAAGCAGGGGCAACACCGCATGGCGCCCCAAAAGCGGTGCTGGCAAGTGCATAGCGCTGTCACCCGAAAGGTGGGGGTGCAAAAACAACCCAAGGCTCGAGTCCATGCGGTGTGCGCCAAGATTACAAGCGGTCAACTGCCGGTTTTAGGTTCAATCCACAGAGCGCCTGAAGAACGCATCGAGCACCGGCATCAGCTGCGCAAACTCCTGCGCAAAACGCGGTCGATTCACAAAGTAGGCTTCGCAGGCCACGGCAAAGAACTCGGACTGCGATGTGGCGCCGTAGGCATCCAGCCAAGGCTGCTCGGCACCGAAGCGCTCGGCCATGATCACGCGCTCGCGAAAGTCCTGGTAGGCCGGCTCCCAGGCGTTCCACCATGCTTGGTACGCTGCGCGGCCGGTGCGTGCGCCCATATAGCCTGCTGGCAGTGGCGGGCAGCCGTTGGCCTCGCCGCTTTTCATGTCGAGCTTGTGCACAAATTCATGCACCACCACGTTGTGGCCGCGCGCCGTGTTCTCGGTGGCGTTGGCCACATGCTCCCATGTGAGCATGACGGGGCCGCGCTCCATCGCTTCGCCCAGTAGCACCTGGGTATGTTCATGCACCACGCCCGCTTCATCCAAGGTCTGGCGGCGGGCTACGACTTGCGTCGGATGGACCACGATGGTCACGAAGTCGTCGTACCAGCGCAGCGCCTTGCTGGCCGGTCCCATATGGAGCAAGGGCAGGCAGGCCTGCGCTGCGATGTCGATGGCCATGGCATCCGTTACTTCCAGGCCGTGTGCGCCGTGAAATTCCTTTTGGTCGAGAAACAGCGCACTCAGTGCGCGCAGCTTGCCCTGCTCGTGCAGCGACAGCGCCGCCAGAAAGGGGTAGCGCTGCAGCGTCTGCAGCCACAACTGTGCCGAGATGTCGGGGATGGGAGCCACAGTGGCGCGTACGCGGCGCCACAGGCGGTTAAGGATGGGTGGCATGGCAGTGATCGGGCGGGGACGCGATCACGGCCCCTCAGTCAGCATGGCTGGCAGGTAGGGTCGATTGGCAAGCGTTCCAGCCCCCTGGGCGATAAACGCAGTACTTCCAGTCGGCGGGGCATGGCCGCGGCGTCCCAGTCGCTCAGCACCACGCGCTGCAAACCCGGAGCCAGGGTGTGCGTGGCTGGTTTGTGGGTATGGCCGTGGATGAGGGTGCGCGCACGGGCTGCCTGCAGCCAGGCCATGGCGGCCCCGTCGTCCACATCGGCATAGCCCGCGCCAGACTGCTTGCGCGCCTCGCTCGCCTGACGCATGCCGCGCGCCTGTGCACGCCGGATGGCCAGGGGCTGCGCCAGAAACTGCTGTTGCCACGCGCTGCTGCGGGCCTGCGCGCGAAAGCGCTGATAGTCCACGTCGTCGGTGCACAGAAGGTCACCATGGCTGATCACATAGCGCTGGTCAGCAAAAACCAGCACCGTGGGGTCGTGCAGCAGCGTGATGCCGCAGTGCCGCGCAAAGCCTTCGCCCGCGAGGAAGTCGCGATTGCCGTGCATGAAGTACACCGGCAGGCGCTGCGCGCACGCCCTCAGGGCAGCGCAGCCTTCGGCTTCAAAGCTGCCGGGCTCCTGGATGGCGTCATCGCCGACCCACACCTCGAACAGGTCGCCCAGGATGAAGAGGGCATCGGCTTCGGTAGCCCTCAGGTAACGAGTGAAGGCCGCCAAGGTCGCCGTCTCGCTGGCCTGCAGGTGCAGATCCGAAATGAAATCGACCGTGCGCCAGTGCGAAGGAGCGGCAAGCTCCTCGAACCGGGGCACGGTCGTGGTCACGGACGCTGACGTCAGATCAACGCAGGATCAGAGCGCGACGGCCTTTTCGATCACCACGTCATCCTTTGGCACATCGTCATGGAAGCCCTTGCGGCCCGTTTTCACGGCCTTGATCTTGTCGACCACATCGGTGCCCGAGACGACCTTGCCGAACACGGCATAGCCCCAGCCCTGCGCCGTGGGAGATGTGTGGTTCAGGAAGCCGTTATCAGCCACGTTGATGAAGAACTGCGCGGTGGCTGAATGCGGGTCGCTGGTGCGGGCCATGGCCACGGTGTAGTTGGCGTTTTTCAGGCCGTTGTTGGCTTCGTTCTCGATGGAGGCATCGGTGCTCTTTTGCGTCATGCCGGGCTCAAAACCGCCGCCCTGCACCATGAAGCCTGGAATCACGCGGTGAAAGATGGTTCGGTCGTAGTGGCCCTTGTTCACGTAGGCCAGAAAGTTCTCGACCGACTTGGGCGCCCTGGCGGCGTCGAGTTCGAGGGTGATGACACCGAAGTCGCTGATGTGCAGTTCGACCTGTGGATTGCTCATGATGCGGGTTCTTTCTAAAAATTCACTTCACCAGCGTGGCGGAGTTGATGGTGACGGGGGTGTTGGGCACGTTCTGGTGCGGGCCCTTGTTGCCGGTGGCCACGGCCTTGATCTTGTCGACCACAGCCGTGCCCTCCACGACCTTTCCGAACACGGCATAGCCGTGGCCGTCTGGGTTGGGGGCGTTGAGCATGGCGTTGTCCTTCACGTTGATGAAGAACTGCGAGGTGGCCGAGTCGGGCACCGAGGTGCGGGCCATCGCCAGCCAGCCGGTG
>JBKCTS010000274.1:0-4399 GCA_046318695.1 Acidovorax sp. | reverse complement strand
AACATGCCTGCACCCAGCTTCAGCGGGTTCAGCCGGGCCTCGTAACCCAGGATGAAGCCGTCGCGCGTGAGGCGCTGCACCCGCGCCAGCACCGCCGTGGGCGACAGGGCCACCGCCTCGGCCAGCTTGAGGTTGGCGATGCGCCCATCCTCTTGCAGGATTGACAAAATCCTGCGGTCAATGCGGTCGAGATCAGATTCTATAAACATACAAGTTAGTGAATTATTTTATAGATTTTGACATTTTCGAACATTTATTCAATCAAAGTCCAGGGATCATCTCCTCCATGAGGCCACCACCCGTGTGGCAACCCCGCCTTCAAAAGACCACCACCATGACGCAGCCCACCATCGAGTCACCCGCTCCATTTGCCGACTTCGCGCCCCGCACACCGCTGGGCAGCCCCCTGCGCGCTGCCATCACCGCCGCCACCCGCCGACCGGAACCCGAGGCCCTGGCGCCCCTGCTGGCCCAGGCCCGCCTGCCGCAAAACCACGCGTCTGCGGCCCGGCAACTGGCCCTGCGCATCGCCAGGGGTCTGCGCGAACGCAAGGCCAGCGCCGGCCGCGCGGGCATCGTGCAAGGGCTGCTGCAGGAGTTTTCTCTGTCGTCACAGGAGGGCGTGGCGCTGATGTGCCTGGCCGAGGCGCTGCTGCGCATTCCCGACAAGGCCACGCGCGACGCGCTGATCCGCGACAAGATCAGCCATGGCCAGTGGGATGCCCACCTGGGCAAAAGCTCGTCGCTGTTCGTGAACGCCGCCACCTGGGGGCTGCTCATCACCGGCAAGCTTGTGGCCACGCACAGCGAAGGCAGCCTGGGCGGCTCGCTCAGCCGCCTGATTGGCAAGGGCGGCGAGCCGCTGATCCGCAAAGGCGTGGACATGGCCATGCGGATGATGGGCGAGCAATTTGTGACGGGCGAGACCATCGAAGAAGCCCTGCACAACGCCCGCACCATGGAAAGCGAGGGCTTTCGCTACTCGTATGACATGCTGGGCGAGGCCGCGCTCACCCGTGCAGACGCGCAGCGCTACTACCAGTCTTACGAGCAGGCGATCCACGCCATTGGCAAGGCGTCGGCCGGTCGCGGCATCTATGAGGGGCCGGGCATCTCGATCAAGCTCTCTGCGCTGCACCCGCGCTACAGCCGCGCGCAGTTTGGCCGCGTCATGGACGAGCTGTACCCGCTGGTGCTGCGCTTGACCGACCTGGCCAGGCACTACGACATCGGCCTGAACATCGACGCCGAGGAAGCCGACCGGCTGGAGCTGTCGCTTGACCTGCTCGAGCGCCTGTGTCACGAACCCACACTGGAGGGCTGGAACGGCATCGGCTTTGTCATACAGGCCTACCAAAAACGCTGCCCCTTCGTCATCGACTACGTGATCGACCTGGCCCACCGCACCCACCGCCGCCTGATGGTGCGCCTGGTCAAGGGCGCGTATTGGGACAGCGAGATCAAGCGCGCCCAGGTGGACGGACTGGAAGACTACCCGGTCTACACCCGCAAGGTGCACACCGACATTTCATACATAGCCTGCGCGAAAAAGCTGCTGGCCGCGCCCGAGGCCGTTTACCCCCAGTTCGCCACCCACAATGCCGAAACGGTGGCCACCATCTACCACCTGGCGGGTAGCAACTTCTACGCGGGCCAGTACGAATTTCAGTGCCTGCACGGCATGGGCGAGCCGCTGTACGAGCAGGTGGTGGGCGCCATCGGCGATGGCAAGCTCGGCCGCCCGTGCCGCATCTACGCCCCGGTTGGCACGCACGAGACGCTGCTGGCCTACCTGGTGCGCCGCCTGCTGGAAAACGGCGCAAACACCTCGTTTGTGAACCGCATCGCCGACGAAACGATTGCCCTCGACGAGCTGGTGCAAAGCCCTGTGGATGCCGTGGATGCGCTGGCCGCCACCGAAGGCCAGGCCGGGCTTGGGCACCCACGCATTGCGCTGCCGCCGGGCCTGTATGGGGCACACCGCGCCAACGCACGCGGGCTGGATCTGTCGAGCGAGAACACACTGACCGCGCTGGGCGCATCGCTGCAAGGTGCCGCCGAACATGGGTGGATGGCCAGCCCGCTGCTCGGCGCTGATCCGGCTGACCATCCCGTCGGCCCCAGTCTGCCGGTGCGCAACCCGGCGGACCACAACGACCTGGTCGGTCATGTGCGCGAGGCCACCGAGGCCGATGTGGAGCACGCCCTGCGCTGCGCGCCGGAGGCGGCTGTTGCCTGGGCTGCCACACCCCCTGCCGAGCGCGCGGCGGCGCTGCAGCGCACTGCCGACCTGCTGGAAGCGCGCATGCTGCCCCTGCTGGGCCTGCTGATGCGCGAGGCGGGCAAGAGCGCCAGCAACGCCGTGGCCGAGGTGCGCGAGGCTGTGGACTTCCTGCGCTACTACGCCGCCCAGGTGCAAAGCACCTTTGACAACGCAAGCCACATTCCCCTGGGGCCTGTGGCCTGCATCAGCCCCTGGAACTTCCCCCTGGCCATCTTCATGGGCCAGGTCGCCGCCGCGCTGGCCGCTGGCAACCCCGTGCTGGCCAAGCCTGCCGAGCAAACCCCGCTGGTCGCTGCCGAGGCGGTGCGCCTGCTGTGGCGCGCGGGTGTGCCACGGGCGGCCGTGCAGTTGCTGCCCGGCAAGGGCGAGACGGTGGGCGCACGCCTGATCGGGGACGCCAGGGTGATGGGCGTGATGTTCACCGGCTCCACCGAGGTCGCGCGCATCCTGCAGCGCACCGTGGCCGGGCGGCTCGATGCAGCGGGTCGCCCGATTCCGCTCATCGCAGAGACCGGTGGTCAAAACGCCATGATCGTGGACTCGTCGGCCCTGGTCGAACAGGTGGTGGCCGACGCCGTGTCGTCCGCCTTTGACAGCGCAGGCCAGCGCTGCTCGGCCCTGCGCGTGCTGTGTGTGCAGGAAGAAGCCGCCGACCGCGTGGTGGACATGCTGCAAGGCGCCATGGGCGAGCTGCGTGTGGGCAACCCCGCGCAGCTGCGGGTGGACGTGGGCCCCGTGATCGACGCCGAGGCACAGGCGGGCATCACCCGCCACATCGATGCATTCAAAGCCAAGGGCTACCGCGTCTTCCAGCACCCCAGCCACCTGGGCGCTGCGCAGGCGCAAGGCACTTTTGTACCCCCCACGCTGATCGAGCTCAACCACATGGGCGAGCTGGAGCGTGAAGTCTTTGGCCCGGTGCTGCACCTGGTGCGCTACGCCCGCAATGGCCTGGACCGGCTGCTCGACCAGATCAATGCCACCGGCTACGGCCTGACCCAGGGCGTGCACACCCGCATCGACGAGACCATTGCCCAGGTGGTGAGCCGCGCCCATGCCGGCAACGTGTACGTCAACCGCAACATGGTCGGCGCGGTCGTGGGCGTGCAGCCGTTTGGCGGCGAGGGCCTGTCCGGCACAGGCCCCAAGGCCGGAGGCCCGCTGTATGTGCTGCGCCTGCTGTCGCAGCGCCCCGCCGATGCGCTGGCGCGCACCTTTGCCGACGCTGACCGACTGGCCGCGCCTGACGTGACCCGACGCCACGAACTTTTGGCACCGCTGGCCGCGTTGCAGCAATGGGCTCTGGGCCACGGCCACAACGCACTGGCCGACGTCTGCCAGCGGTTTGCCACCCAAACCCAAAGTGGCACCGCGCGCACCCTGCCCGGCCCGACCGGCGAGCGCAACGTGTACACCCTTGCCGCCCGCCAGCATGTGCTGTGCCTTGCGCCCGACGAAAGAGATGCTTTGGTGCAGACCGCGGCCGTGCTTGCCACCGGTGGCGTTGCACTGTGGCCCGGCACCCGTGGTGGCCTGCGCAACCGGCTGCCCGCGGAGATTCAGGCGCGGGTGCTGCTGCTGGCTGCCGATGCCCTGGAGCACAGCGACACACCACTGGATGCGGTGCTGCACCATGGTGATGCGACCTCGCTCAAGGCGGTCTGTCAGGCCCTCGCACGGCGGGCAGGTCCCATCGTGAATGTGACAAGCCTGCCGCCGGGCGCGAGCGACATCCCGCTGGAGCGGCTGCTCATCGAACGGGCGTTGAGCGTGAACACGGCAGCGGCAGGCGGCAACGCCAGTCTGATGACGATCGGCTGACGCAGCTATCGTAAAGTTTGATTAAAAAAAGCCTTTTGCGCCCGATGCATAAGCTTTTTTAGCTATGTTTTTAATAGCATTCAGACAGGTCGGGACAGTGGCAGGTTGAGCAGCAGGTTCTGCGGCTTGATGCGCAACACACCGTCGGCCGTTGTTGCCAGCCCCAGGTACACCGGCTTGCCCGCCAGGTCGGCGCGCATTTCAGCGGGGTCGGCGAACGTCAAGGTAAACAGGCTCACCAGCCGCTGCATGCGGCTGGCATCCACCGGGCGGTCTTGATACAGGTCGTTGAGG
>JBKCTS010000273.1:0-2742 GCA_046318695.1 Acidovorax sp. | reverse complement strand
CAAATCCAGTCAGAGGTGCCAGAGCAGATTCACTGCGCGAATCCTGGTCTGGCACACTGACAATTACTTGGCGCGAGCGGCGACGATGGCTTCCGACACGTTACGCGGCGCTTCCGAGTAGTGCTTGAATTCCATCGAGTACGTGGCGCGGCCTTGTGTGGCCGAGCGCAGCGTGGTGGAGTAGCCGAACATTTCCGACAGCGGGACTTCAGCACGGATGGCCTTGCCGCCGCCCGGGATGTCGTCCATGCCCTGCACCATGCCGCGGCGGCTGGACAGGTCGCCCATCACGTTGCCGGCGTAGTCTTCAGGCGTTTCCACTTCCACGGCCATCATGGGTTCCAGGATGACGGGGCCAGCCTTCCGGCAGCCTTCCTTGAAGCCGAAGATGGCAGCCATCTTGAACGCCAGTTCGTTGGAGTCCACGTCGTGGTACGAACCGAAGTGCAGCGTGACCTTGACGTCCACCACGGGGTAACCGGCCAGCACGCCTTGGGTGACGGCTTCGTTGATACCCTTTTCCACGGCCGGGATGAATTCGCGAGGAACCACACCGCCCTTGATCGCGTCGACGAATTCGATGCCCTTGCCGGCTTCGTTGGGCTCGATCTTGAGCACGACGTGACCGTACTGACCCTTACCACCGGACTGGCGCACGAACTTGCCTTCGGCCTCTTCCACCGTCTTGCGGATGGTTTCGCGGTAGGCCACCTGCGGCTTGCCCACGTTGGATTCCACGCCGAACTCGCGCTTCATGCGATCGACGATGATTTCCAGGTGCAGCTCGCCCATGCCGGAGATGATGGTCTGGCCGGATTCTTCGTCGGTCTTGACGCGGAAGGATGGGTCTTCGGCAGCCAGACGCTGCAGCGCAATGCCCATTTTTTCCTGGTCGACCTTGGTCTTGGGTTCCACAGCCTGCGAGATCACGGGCTCGGGGAAGACCATGCGCTCCAAAATAATCTGCGAGTTCACGTCGCACAGGGTTTCGCCCGTGGTCACTTCCTTCAGGCCCACGCAGGCAGCGATGTCGCCAGCGCGGATTTCTTCGACTTCCTGGCGCTCGTTGGCATGCATCTGCACGATACGGCCGATACGCTCCTTCTTGCCCTTGATGGGGTTGTAGACCGTGTCGCCCTTGGTCAGAACGCCGGAGTACACGCGCACGAAGGTCAGCTGGCCCACGAACGGGTCGGTCATCAGCTTGAAGGCGAGCGCAGAGAACTTCTCGGCATCGTCGGCCTTGCGGGTGACGGGCTTTTCGTCGTCGTCGGTACCGGCCACGTCGGGGATGTCCGTTGGCGCGGGCAGGTAGTCGATCACGGCGTCGAGCATGCGCTGCACGCCCTTGTTCTTGAAGGCGGTGCCGCACAGCATCGGATGGATTTCTGTCGCAATGGTGCGCGTGCGCAGGCCGAGCTTGATTTCAGCCTCGGAGAGGTCGCCCTCTTCGAGGTACTTGTTCATCAGCTCTTCAGAGGCTTCGGCAGCCGCTTCGACCATCTTCTCGCGCCATTCTTTGGCAGGTGCCACCAGTTCGGCCGGGATGTCTTCGTAGCTGAACTTCATGCCCTGCGAGGCTTCGTCCCAGATGATGGCCTTCATCTTGAGAAGGTCCACCACACCGGTGAACTTGTCTTCAGAGCCGATCGGGATCACGACGGGCACGGGGTTGGCCTTCAGGCGCAGCTTCATCTGATCGTAGACCTTGAAGAAGTTGGCACCGGTACGGTCCATCTTGTTGACAAAGGCCAGACGCGGCACCTTGTACTTGTTGGCCTGACGCCAGACGGTTTCCGACTGGGGTTGCACGCCACCCACGGCGCAGTACACCATGCAGGCGCCGTCAAGCACGCGCATCGAACGCTCGACTTCAATGGTGAAGTCCACGTGGCCGGGGGTGTCGATGATGTTGAAGCGGTGCTCTGGATACGTGTTGTCCATGCCCTTCCAGAAGCAGGTCGTGGCAGCCGACGTGATCGTGATGCCGCGCTCTTGCTCCTGCTCCATCCAGTCCATGGTGGCAGCGCCGTCGTGCACTTCACCGATCTTGTGGCTCACGCCCGTGTAAAACAGAATGCGCTCGGTGGTCGTGGTCTTGCCAGCGTCGATGTGGGCCGAGATACCGATATTGCGGTAGCGCTCGATGGGGGTATTGCGAGCCATGGTGGATCCTTGGATGGGTCGTTTTGATTCGGGAGACGTCACCGCACTGTGGCGCAGCGATTCGTCAATTTTGTGACCGCCTCAATCGCCACAAGGCTGCAGGCAACAATGCCGGCAGCCTTGCGCTTGGCGACGAATGCGGTTCGTCGGTTTGCGTTGCTTAGAAGCGGAAGTGGCTGAATGCCTTGTTGGCTTCGGCCATGCGGTGCACTTCGTCACGCTTTTTCATGGCGCCGCCACGGCCTTCGGTGGCCTCGAGCAGCTCGTTGGCCAGGCGCTGGGCCATCGACTTTTCGCCGCGCTTGCGGGCCGCTTCCTTGATCCAGCGCATCGACAGGGCGAGACGACGGACCGGACGCACTTCCACGGGCACCTGGTAGTTGGCACCGCCCACGCGGCGGGACTTCACTTCCACCATGGGCTTGACGTTGTTGATGGCAACGGTGAAGGCCTCCAGAGGGTCCTTGTCGGGGTGCTTTTTCTCGATGAGTTCCAAAGCGCCGTAAATGATGCGCTCTGCAACTGCCTTCTTGCCGCCTTCCATGATCACGTTCATGAATTTGGACAGCTCTACAT
>JBKCTS010000272.1:0-19827 GCA_046318695.1 Acidovorax sp. | reverse complement strand
TGTGTACAGTCCTTGGATCGTGACTGCCAGCCTTTCATGGTGGGAGTCCTTATCTCCGGAAGAACGCTCAGCAATTGAAGCGTCTGCACAAGCGGCGCGAGAATTTGAGAGAAAAGACAGCCGAAGATCTACGGTTGAAGCGCTGGATTTCTTAAAAGGCAAGGGAATGACTATCACTGAAATCAGTGATACCGAGTCACGGCGCATGCGTGAAAAAATCCAGAATTCGCTTAAAAAATCGGCCTACGCAGAGCAAATCAAATGGATTACAGAGGCATTGGAACGATAAGTTGAGGCTGATAGTGATCCGGCCAAGGCTGTCAGTACCCTAGGGAACCCCTGCATAACTCCCTGCGGTCTGCGCTGGCGCGGGCTCGGGCAGTCCACGGTGTTGCTTTTCTTGCCAATAGCCAGGCTATTGGCAAAAAGCGCCTTGTGGCCTATCCCAATCAGCACCAGCGCATCCTCGCGAGGGTCATGCAGAGCTTCCCTAGAGTCCGGAGCGCAGCGTCCAGCGCAAGCTCTCATCAAGTGCGGGCTTTTGGATCGGCATAAGGTATGCCGTCTATGCAGTGGTGGTCAGCGCCGTCGCGCTCAGTCGCGCATCACAGCAGCACAATGTCGTACTGCTCCTGCCCCATGGCGCTCTCGGCCTGCAGCGAGATCGGCTTGCCGATAAAGTCCGACAGGCCCGCCAGGTGTTGGCTTTCCTCGTCGAGAAACAGTTCCACCACCCGCGCTGACGCCACCACGCGAAATTCGCGCGGGTTGAATTGACGGGCTTCGCGCAGGATCTCGCGCAGGATGTCGTAGCACACGCTGCGCGCGGTCTTGACGCTGCCCTTGCCCTGGCAGGCCTCGCAGGGCTCGCACAGCATGTGGGCCAACGATTCGCGGGTGCGCTTGCGCGTCATCTCGACCAGGCCCAGTTGCGAGAATCCGCCCGCCATGGTCTTGACCCGGTCGCGCGCCAGTTGTTTTTTGAACTCGGCCAGGACGGCCTGCTGGTGGTCATCGCGCACCATGTCGATGAAGTCCACGATGATGATGCCGCCCAGGTTGCGCAGCCGCAATTGGCGGGCGATGGCCTGCGCAGCCTCCAGGTTGGTCTTGAAGATGGTGTCGTCGAAGTTGCGCGCACCGACATAGGCGCCCGTGTTCACGTCGATGGTGGTCAGTGCCTCGGTCTGGTCCACGATGAGGTAGCCGCCGGATTTGAGGTCCACGCGCCGACCGAGGGCCTTGGCGACTTCCTCGTCGATGGCATACAGGTCGAAGATCGGGCGCTCGCCACGATAGTGCTGCAGCTTGCCTGCGGCGGCTGGCATGAACTCCTGCCCAAACGCCCTCAGACGGTGGAACTGCTCCATCGAATCAAGCCGGATGCTCTGCGTGGCCTCGCTCACCATGTCGCGTAGCACACGCTGTAGCAGGTCCAGGTCCTGGTGCAGTAGCGAGCCTGCGGGGAGTTTGACGGATGCTTCCTTGATGCGCGCCCAGGTCTTGCGCAGGTAGGCAATGTCTTCCGACAGCTCGGCGTCGGTGGAATCTTCGCCATTGGTTCGCAAGATGAAACCGCCGCCCCCGCCCACGGACTTGTCGCCCACCAGGGCCTGAAGCCGCGCGCGCAGCGCATCTCGTTCGGCGGCAGGGATTTTCTGCGACACGCCCACATGGTCGTCCTGCGGCAGAAACACCAGCAGCCGCCCGGCCACGCTGATCTGCGTGGACAAGCGCGCGCCCTTGGTGCCAATGGGGTCCTTGATGACCTGCACCATGAGGGACTGCCCCTCGAACACCTGCTTTTCAATGGGGATGGGCGGCTCGGTCTTGCGGGCGAAGGCGGGGGGCTCGCCATCGGGCTGGCGGTGCCACACATCGGCCACATGCAGAAAAGCCGCGCGCTCCAGGCCAATGTCGATAAACGCCGACTGCATGCCAGGCAACACGCGCGAGACCTTGCCCAGGTACACATTACCCACCAGCCCGCGTTCCAGCGCGCGCTCCACATGAAGTTCCTGCACCGCGCCGTGCTCCACCACAGCCACGCGGGTTTCCTGGGGCGACCAGTTGATGAGGATGTCTTGTTGCATGGTGCTCCGGATTGATCGTTGTACTGACCACAGCGACGCAGCCAAAGCCGCGTTCAGACCGCGAAGCCCGCTTCGCGAAGCAGCTTGGCCGTCTCGAAAAGCGGCAGCCCCATGATGCCCGAATAGCTGCCCGCCATGTGCTGCACATGCGCCGCAGCCCGGCCCTGGATGCCGTAGCCACCGGCCTTGCCCAAGGGCTCACCTGTGGCAACGTAGGCATCGATCTGCGCCGGCGTCATGGCCCCGAACGTGACCCGCGATACTGACAGCGCCTCCAACCGACGCGACCCGGCCTGCAGGGCCACCGCAGTCAGCACCTGGTGCTCGTGTCCGGCCAGGGCTTGCAGCATGCGGGCGGCATGGGCGGCGTCGTCGGGCTTGCCGTAGATGGTGTCGCCCAGGGCGACGGTCGTGTCCGAGCACAGAATCGGCGCGTCGGGCAGAGCGCGGCGCACGCGCCGGGCCACCGCCGCGTCAAGCTTGAGGCCTGTCACGCGCTGCACGTAGGTGGCAGGTGCCTCTTGCGGCAGCACGGCTTCGATGGCTTCTGCGTCTTCCGGCGCATCCCCGTCCGCATTGGGCAGCAGCAACCGGTAGGCCACCCCCAACTGCTCCAGCAACTGGCGGCGGCGTGGGCTTTGCGAGGCAAGGTAAACAAAGTCCGGCATGGAAAAATTTTGAATCAAATTAGGCTATCGCGCACGCTGTGTAAGCAGAAATAGCTATTAAATCAGGAGCATTTATTCGTTCGATGCAGTCGGCGGGGGGGATGCCCCGTCAATCGGCTCACTCGCGGTGGTACGGGTGGCCAGCGTTTACCGACCAGGCGCGGTACAACTGCTCGATCAGCAGCACCCGCACCATGGCGTGCGGCAAGGTCAGGTCCGACAAGCGGATGCGTTCATGGGCCGCCTGGCGAAAGGCAGGGTCCAGCCCATCGGGCCCGCCAATGACCAAGGCCACATCATCGCCGCCCAACTGCCAGCCTTTGAGCCGATCGGCCAGCGCCTTGGTGGTGAGGTGGGTGCCGCGCTCATCCAGCGCCACCACGCGGGTGCCGCGCGGTATGGCCGCTTCGATGCGTTCGCGCTCGGCCGCGTACAGGGTTTCCAGCGTCTTGGAGCCACGCGGCTCGGTCTTGACGGCTTTGAGTTCCACCTTCAGTTCAGGCGGAAACCGTTTGGCGTAGTCGTCATACGCCGTCTGGGCCCAGTCGGGCACCCGCTGCCCAACCGCGACGATGAGCAGCTTCATGGATGGTCAGCGTTGATGCGTGAAGAACACAGGCCGCGCCCCGTACCCACAAAGGCGCACGGCGCGGACGCCTCTCATCAAGCCTTGCGGGCCGCAGCCTTCTTTGCTGCAGGCTTGGCGGGAGCGCGCCCTGGTGCCGCCCTGGCAGCGGGCGACGACTTCTTGGCCGCCGGCTTCTTGGCACTGTCGGCCTTGACGACCACGGTCTTGACGACAGCCTTGGCAGTCGCCTTGGCGGGCGTCTTCGCCGTGGCAGGCTTTTTGGCTGCTGGCTTGCCAGTCGCCGACTTTGGCAAGGGCTTGGCTGCAGCCGCCTTGGCCAAAGGTGCCACTTTCGCAGCGCTCTTGGCCACCGCCTTCACAGTGGCCTTGCCCGAACGGGCTGCCACAGTGGGTGCAGCGGCTTTTTTTGCAGGCGCCTTGCCAGCTGCCTTGGCATCGGATTTGGCTGCCTTTTGGGTCGACTTCTTGGCGGCCAGGTCGGCAGCCGCTGTGGATACCGGCTTGGCCGCGCCCAGTTTCAGGCGCACAGGCACTTCGCCCCACAGTTCTTCCAGGCGGTAATACTGGCGAATGGCGGGCTGCATGATATGCGCCACGGCCGAGCCGCAGTCCACGATGATCCACTCGCCGTTGTCTTCGCCCTCGATGCGCGGCTTGGAAAAACCGGCCTCCTTCACCGCGTCGCGCACGCTGGCAGCAAGCGCCTTGGTCTGGCGGTTGGAGGTACCCGATGCCACGATCACCCGTTCAAACAGCGGCGACAGATGCTCGGTGTTGAACACCTGTATGTCTTGCGCCTTGACGTCTTCCAGCCCGTCGACGATGGCGCGCTGCAGTTTGGTGACGTCTTTTTTGGCTGCGGATTCCGATTTGGTGGAGGTGGTCATCAGGCGTGGGGTAAGAGGCAATGGGTCAATATAGCGTGCAACGCAGCGGGCAGCCAGTGGGGCAGCGCCTTGGGTGTTGCGCGGGCGCGCAGCGTGGTTGTATGGCGTTTTTGCCCACTCGCGCACGTGTCAAAAGCAGTTGCAGCTATTGAAAGTATAGCTTTTACGCTTTAAGGTCTGTGGATGGGGCTGTGCCAGAAACGTCTTGGAGCCAGTCACGCCGCACCAAAAAGCGCTGGGTGAGTGCCGCCTCGGCCGAGTCCGCTGCGTCCGAGCGCTGGTATGCCCAGGACACCAAGGGCGGCATCGACAGCAAAATGGACTCGGTGCGCCCGCCCGACTGCAGGCCGAAGTGCGTGCCGCGGTCCCACACCAGGTTGAACTCCACATACCGGCCGCGCCGGTAGAGCTGAAAGTCCCTCTCGCGCTCGCCGTAGGGCGTTTGCTTGCGCTTTTGCACGATGGGAAGGTAGGCCTGTAGAAACGCATCGCCCACTGACTGCGTCATCGCCAAGCTCTTATCGAAGCCCAGCTCCGCGAAATCGTCGTAGAACACGCCGCCAATACCGCGCTGCTCGCTACGGTGCTTTAAACAAAAGTATTCGTCGCACCACTGCTTGAACCGGGGGTACTTGTCATCGCCAAACGGGGCCAGCGCATCGCGGCAGGTGCGGTGAAAGTGCACCGCATCCTCGTCAAAGCCGTAGTAGGGCGTGAGGTCCATGCCGCCACCAAACCAGCAGGTGAGAGCCTGGCCGGGGTGGCCCGCAGCGATCATGCGCACATTCATGTGCACCGTGGGCACGTACGGATTGCGCGGGTGGAACACCAGCGACACACCCATGGCCTCAAACGGTGCGCCCGCCAGCTCGGGCCGGTGCTGCGTAGCCGACGGCGGCAGTTGGGGGCGGCGCACATGGCTGAAGCCGCAACCCGCACGCTCGAACACGCGGCCGTTTTCCATGATCTTGGTGATGCCATCGCCTTGCAGCATCTCGCCCGGGAGCTTGCTCCAGCCGTCGGCCAAAAAGCGCGCACCGCCCTCGCCTGCGCCAGCTTTGGCGGCTTCTGCAGCCTCCACCGCTTCCAGCGCATCGGTGATGCGGGCCTGCAGGCCCTGCAGGTAGCCGCGTACGGTGGCCACGCTCGCGGAAGGATTCAAACCAGGTTGTTGCATTTCAGTGATCCATTGCCATCGCCACGATGCGCGGCCGTTAAAACTTGCGCTGCCAAGGCGAGTGCCCCAGCGCCAGGGCCGCCCCGACGCGCCGGGGGCGTCCCCCTCTGGGGGAAGGCGCCGCAGGCGACTCAGGGGCAGTTACTTAATCGCCCTGAAGCCGATATCGCGGCGGTACTGGGCGCCATCAAAATGAATGCCGCGGGCCACGTCATAGGCACGCTGCTGCGCCTGCTTGACGCTGTCGGCCATCACCGTCACGCACAACACGCGGCCGCCGGTGACGCTGCTGATGCCGTCCTTGAGTTGCGTGCCGGCGTGGAACACCATGGCATCTTCCGCCTCCGCAGGCAGGCCGGTGATCGGGTCGCCCTTGCGCGGTGACTCAGGGTATCCGTGGGCGGCCATGACCACGCCCAGCGCGGTGCGGCGGTCCCACTGCAACTCCACGGTATCGAGTTTGCCGTCGGCAGCGGCGCCCATCGCGTCGCAAAAATCGCTCTTGAGGCGCATCAGGATGGGTTGCGTCTCGGGGTCGCCCATGCGGCAGTTGAATTCGAGCGTCTTGGGCTGGCCCTTGGCATCGATCATCAGACCGGCATACAGGAAGCCGGTGTACGGAATGCCATCCTTTTCCATGCCGCGGATGGTGGGCAGGATGATCTCGCGCATGGCGCGTGCGTGCACGTCGGCCGTGACCACCGGCGCGGGCGAGTACGCGCCCATGCCGCCGGTGTTGGGGCCTTCGTCGTGGTCCTTGAGGCGCTTGTGGTCCTGGCTGGTGGCCAGGGCAACCACATTCTTGCCGTCGCACAGCACGATGAACGAAGCCTCTTCACCCTCGAGAAACTGCTCGATCACCACGCGCGCACCCCCTTCGTTGTGCTGCACGCCGTATTTGTTATCGACCAGCATAAAGTCCACCGCATCGTGGGCTTCCCGCAGCGACATCGCCACCACAACGCCTTTGCCCGCCGCCAGGCCGTCGGCCTTGATGACGATGGGGGCGCCCACGCGGTCCACGAAGTCATGGGCCGCAGCCGGGTCGGTGAAAGTGTCGTAGTCGGCCGTAGGAATGCCGTGGCGGCGCATGAAGTCCTTGGAAAACGCCTTGGAGCTTTCCAGCTGCGCGGCGGCCTTGGTGGGGCCAAAGATGCGCATGCCATGGGCGCGGAACTCGTCCACCACGCCAGAGGCCAGCGGTGCCTCGGGGCCCACCACGGTCAGCGCGATCTTCTCGCCCTGCGCCCAGGCTCGCAGCTCATGCACGTCGGTGATTGCCACGTTCTCCAGCTTGGAGTCCTGGGCCGTGCCGCCGTTGCCCGGCGCCACGTACACCCTGGTCACCTTGGGGGACTGGGCCAGCTTCCACGCCATCGCGTGTTCACGGCCGCCGCCACCAATCACAAGTACTTTCATAGGAACCTTTGATAAGACCTTTGCTGGCACAAGCAGACGAAAGGATCTCTAACAACCAAATCAGAACAAATCAAACCGTGCTGCCAGCTACAGCGCACAAGCCGCAAAGACTGGCATGCCCGACATGCCAGAGCCACCGCGCAAGGGCCGCCCCGCCGCGCTGGTGGCGTCCCCCTCCCGCAAGCGAAGCGCAGCGAGAGAGGGGGAAGCGGCACAGCCGCTCAGGGGGAGCCTCACAGTGCAGCGTTGTGATAAACCTCCTGCGTATCGTCCAGGTCTTCCAATACATCCAGCAGCTTTTGCATGCGCGCGGCGTCGTCGCCCGAGAGCTCAATGGTGTTTTCGGGCCGCATCGTCACGCCCGCCACCTCGGCCGTCAGGCCCGCGGCTTGCAGCGCATTTTTCACGGCCTCGAAGTCAGCCGGGGCGGTCAGCACTTCCACCGCACCGTCGTCATCCGCCAGAACGTCTTGCGCGCCCGCTTCGAGGGCGACTTCCATCACCTGATCCTCGTTGGTGCCGGGCGCAAAAATCAACTGACCACAGTGCTTGAACTGGAACACCACCGAACCCTCAGTCCCCATGTTGCCACCGTGCTTGCTAAAAGCATGTCGCACTTCGGCCACTGTACGCACGCGGTTGTCGGTCATGGTGTCGATCATGATGGCCGCGCCGCCGATGCCATAGCCTTCGTAGCGGATTTCCTCGTACGTCAGGCCTTCGGCATTGCCGGTGGCATTGTCGATGTTGTATTTGATGCGGTCCGCAGGCATGTTGGCGGCCTTGGCTTTGTCTACCGCCAGCCGCAGCCGGGGGTTGGCCGACAAATCGCCGCCACCGGCGCGGGCTGCCACAGTGATTTCGCGAATGATGCGCGTCCAGATCTTGCCGCGTTTTTCATCCTGCCGCCCTTTGCGGTGCTGGATATGCGCCCATGTACTGTGTCCTGCCACGAGCGGTCCTGTGCGACGGGTAGAGAGATACGGAAGTCTTGATTTAATCTACCGCCGGATTTTACTTTTTGCCGAACCCAGGGAAGCTTCGCACTCGGCGCGTGCCGAGGCTCCCTCCCCCTTTGAGGAAAACCGAAATGGCTGAACCCCTGTTGATTGCCCAGCACGACTCCATCGAATGCCACCTGCTTCCGGGCCTGGCCAATCGCCACGGGCTCATCACCGGAGCCACCGGCACCGGAAAGACCGTGACGCTGCAAACGCTGGCCGAGAAGTTTTCCCGCATTGGGGTGCCGGTCTTCATGGCCGACGTCAAGGGCGACCTGACTGGCGCCAGCCAGCCGGGCAAGATCGGCGACAAGCTTGCTGCGGTGCTCAAGGATCGCGGCCTGGATCTGCCCGCCCCACTGGCCTGCCCCACCACACTGTGGGATGTGTTTGGCGAACAGGGCCACCCGGTGCGCGCCACGGTGTCCGACATGGGCCCACTGCTGCTGGGCCGCATGCTCAACCTCAACGAAACCCAGTTGGGCGTGCTCAACCTGGTCTTCAAGATCGCCGACGACCGCGGCCTGCTGCTGCTGGACCTCAAAGACCTGCGCGCCATGCTGCAGTATGTGGGCGACAACGCAAAGGAGTTCACCACCGAGTACGGCAATGTGAGCGCAGCAAGCATCGGCGCCATCCAGCGCGGCCTGCTGCAGATCGAGCAGCAAGGTGGCACACAGTTCTTTGGCGAGCCCATGCTCGACATCCAGGACTTCATGCAGACGGTGGACGGGCACGGTGTGGTCAACATCCTGGCGGCCGACAAATTGATGAATTCGCCCCGGCTGTACGCCACGTTTTTGCTGTGGATGCTGTCGGAACTGTTCGAGCAGCTACCCGAAATCGGCGACCCCGAGCAACCCAAGCTGGTGTTCTTCTTTGACGAGGCGCACCTCTTGTTCAACGAAGCGCCCAAGGTGCTCGTCGAGCGCATCGAACTGGTGGTGCGCCTGGTGCGCTCCAAGGGCGTCGGGGTGTATTTCGTCACGCAAAACCCGCTCGACATTCCCGACAGCGTGCTCGCACAGCTGGGCAACCGCGTGCAGCACGCGCTGCGCGCCTTCACGCCGCGCGACCAGAAAGCCGTGAAGGCCACAGCCACCACCATGCGCCAAAAGCCCGGCCTGGACATCGAGACCGCCATCACCGAACTGGCCGTGGGCGAGGCGCTGGTGAGCTTTCTGGACGCCAAGGGCCGCCCCAGCGTGACCGAGCGTGTCTTCGTGCTGCCGCCGGGCAGCCAGTTGGGGCCCATCACGCCGCAGCAGCGCCAGGCGCTGATCGCCGGCTCGCTGGTGGCCGGGGTGTACGAAAAGGCGGTGGACCGCGAATCTGCCTACGAAAAGCTCAAGGGCCGCGCAGCGGACATGTCGGCCCAGGCTGGTGCCGCGGCTGGAAAGCCCGGCGCAATGCCCCCCGCGGAGCAAGACGGCGGTGGCCTGATCGGCGGCCTCAATGACGTGTTGTTTGGCAGCACCGGCCCGCGTGGTGGCAAACGTGAGGGCCTGGCCCAGACCATGGCCAAATCGGCCGTGCGCACCATGGGCACCACCTTGGGCAAGGAAATCTTGCGCGGGGTGCTGGGCGGCATTTTTGGCGGTGGCGGTCGCCGCCGCTGAACAGGCGCCAAACGCCCTCTGTTGAGCGCATCGCCTCCAGCGATACACCGGCATCGCACGCTGCCGCACCAGCCGCCGCCGCGATGGCTCGACGCGCGCGCAGCGCGGGCTTTTGTGAGGCGGCCGTCGCATCCTCCATCTTGCCGCCAATGATGTTGCACGGCTGTGTGCGCGCTGCCACAGCACCGACTTGCGGCCCACACTGACACACAAACGTCATATTTTTGTCATGCAATCATTGCGTGAAGGCATTGAGGGATACAGACATCGAGTACCACAACAAACCGAGAAGGAGGGTCCCATGACAACAACGACAACAGAAAAAATGGTGCTGCGCTGGGGCACCAAGTTCCCCATGCTGGCCGCCGCAGCATGGGTAGTGGCCATTGCCGGAGTGCCCGCGGGAGCCTGGAGGTTCAAGGGGGTCTGGCTGCTTTATGGATTTGTCACGTTGGTCTTGATTGCGGTCATGGGACAGTGGGTGCGCTCGGTGCGCGAACACTACATCCGCGAATCTCACCTGCCGCGCTTTTTGCAGCGCAAGCTGCGCGAAACCTACCCCCAACTGAGCACCCGCGATTGCGAACTGGTGGAGCGGGGCCTGCGGCAATTCTTCATGGCCTGCCTGCGGAGCAAAAAACAGTTTGTGGCCATGCCATCACGCGCGGTGGACGCGCTGTGGCATGAGTTCATCCTGCACACGCAGGCCTACAAAGGCTGGTGTGACAGCGCTCTGGGTTTCTTCCTTCACCACACACCGGCCGAGACATTGGGCTCCAGGGCGCGTCACAACGACGGCCTGCGGCGCGCCTGGTACTGGGCCTGCAAGGAAGAATCCATCGACCCCAAGGCCCCCAGCAGGCTGCCGCTGCTGTTCGCGCTCGATACCAAGTTCGCAATTCCCGGCGGGTTTCACTATGTGCCTGACTGCTCGGACATCGCCCGCAAGAGCGACGCCGGTGGCACCGGCAGCGACGTTTACTGCGGCACCAGCTTTTCGGACGGCGGCTACAGCGGCAGCGCTGACGACTTCGGCGGAGCGGACGCAAGTGATGGGGGTGGCGATGGCGGCTCCGACGGGGGTGGCTGCGGCGGAGGCGGCGACTGAGACCCGGTCACACGCCCACGCCCGGGCCGCCTGGGCCGCCCGGTCAAATGCTATCTTGCATGGCGCTCGAAACCTTTGGGGGCGCCATCGCCATGGACGACCAGAGTCCTGAGGGCCGGGCCGCCATCTTCGACCTGCTGACCGACATGCAGGCCACCGTCACGCGCATCGACAACCTGCGTGTTCCGGTCATCGTCGCCATCCAGGGCGGCTGCATTGGCGGCGCGGTTGACATGGTCACGGCAGCCTGCCTGCGCTACGCCACGGCCGATGCATTCTTGTGCACCCAGGAGATCAATATTGGCATGGTGGCCGACGTCGGAACGCTGCAGCGCCTGCCCATGCTCATCCCGCTGGGCGTGGTCAAGGAGTTGGCCTACACCGGCCGCCGCCTCAGTGCCGCAAGGCCCTGGCCTACGGGCTGGTCAACGAGGTGTTCGATACGCCCGAAGCGATGCTGGCGGCCGCGCTGCAATGCGCGCGCGAAAATCGCCGCAAAGCCGCCTGTGGCCATCTGGGGCACCAGGCAGGCCGTGAACTATGCGCGCGACCATTCGGTCGAAGACAGCCTGCGCCAAATGGGCTGGCTGCAGGGCGCCATCTGGAACAACCAGCATGTGCGCGAGGCCATCTCGGCCATGAAGCAAAAGCGTGCCGGCGAGTTGCCTGCGCTCTCACCGCTGCGCAGCTTCAGCCAGCTCGACTGACACCGGCCGCGCCAGCGCAGCGATCGGCACGGGCAGCGCGAAGCATCAATTTGCATAGCAAAAGGCGCTTGCGAATCAAGCGCCTGCGGGCAATGCCCGCCAAGAAAAGCGGATAAACGCTATCATGCCGACGTACCAGCCCAAAGGATGCCGCCATGAGCCTGCACAGCCTGCCCAGCCTGCCTCCTCCCACCTTTGACGATGTCGCCGCTGCGGCACATCGGCTCAGGGGCATGGTGCACCGCACGCCGGTGCTGCGTTCCACCAGCGCCGACGAAATGCTGAGCGCGCAGCTGTTCTTCAAGGCCGAGAACCTGCAACGCACCGGGGCCTTCAAGTTCCGCGGTGCCTTCAACACGCTGGCGCAGTTCACCGATGAGCAGCGCGAGCGCGGCGTGCTGGCGTTCTCGGCAGGCAACCACGCCCAGGCCATTGCGCTGTCGGCCCGCCTGTTGGACATGCCCGCCGTCATCGTCATGCCCGAGGACTCCCCCGCCTCAAAGATGGCCGCCACCCGCGAGTACGGCGCCCAAGTGGTGACCTACAACCGCTACACGGAAGACCGCGAGGCCATCAGCCGCCACCTGGCGCTCGAGCGCGGGATGACGCTGGTGCCACCGTTCGACCACCCGCATGTGATTGCCGGCCAGGGCACGGCAGCCCTGGAATTGCTGGAAGATGTGCCAGACCTGGACTACCTCTTTGTATGCGTGGGAGGCGGCGGGCTGCTGGCGGGCAGCCTGCTGGCCGCAGCGGCCAAGGCCCCACACTGCAAGGTGATCGGCGTGGAGCCCGAAGCGGGCGACGATGGGGCGCAGTCGCTGCGCGCCGGGCGCATTGTGCGCATCCCCACGCCACACACCATTGCCGACGGTGCCCAGACCCAGGCGCTGGGCGACCTCACCTTCCCCATCATCCGCGACCATGTTGACAGCCTGATCAGCGTGCGCGACGACCAGCTGGTGCAGGCGCTGCGATTTTTTGCCGAGCGCATGAAAATCGTGGTCGAACCCACCGGCGCGCTGGCTTTTTCTGGTGCCCAGACCTTTGCCGACGCCGATGGCAACGGCAAGCGGCTGTACGGCGAGCGCGTGGGCATCATCATCAGCGGCGGTAACGTCGATCTGGGTCGCTACGCGCGCTTTTTGGCAGATTGAAGGGTTCGATCGGCTGGCACGGCGCTTGCTGCGATGTGCAGCCAACGGCAGCGCCTCCATCCGCACGCACCCAAGTGCGGCCGACAGGCCCGTAGGCGCACGGCGAACCACAAGCCACTTGCGCAATGCAGATACCGCGACTCGCATACCTGCGAGAAAGGCTGCATCAAACAAGCTGCGCCCTTCGCAAGAGGCCACCCCTGGTTCAAACCACCACACCACAAGGTTTTATAGATGAGCAACGTCACCGTCATCGATCACCCCCTGGTCCAGCACAAGCTCACGCTCATGCGCAAGAAGGACGCCAGCACGAACAGCTTTCGCCGCCTGCTGGGCGAGCTCGCCACCCTGATGGCGTATGAGGTCACGCGCGACATGCCGCTGCAGGACGTGGAGATCGAGACCCCACTGGAGACCATGACCGGCAAAATGATCGATGGCAAGAAGCTCGTGCTGGCATCCATCCTGCGCGCGGGCAACGGCTTTCTGGACGGCATGCTCGATGTCGTGCCCGGTGCCCGCGTGGGCCACATCGGTTTGTATCGCGACCCCGAGACGCTGCAGCCGGTGGAGTACTACTTCAAGATGCCGTCCGAAATGCAAGAGCGCGACGTCATCGTGGTCGACCCCATGCTGGCCACAGGCAATTCGGCCGCAGCCTGCGTGGACCGTCTCAAACAGCTCAAGCCCCGTTCCATCAAGTTCGTGTGTCTGCTGGCCGCTCCCGAAGGCGTGGCCACAATGCAAAAAGCCCACCCCGATGTGCCCATCTTCACCGCCGCAATTGACCGCGAGCTCAACGACCACGGCTACATCCTGCCAGGCCTGGGCGATGCGGGCGACCGGATTTTTGGTACCAAGTAGCCGGCACCGCGCAGACCGAACCGGAACCTCTCCATGCTTAATCTCCTCATCACCCACGCCACACTGCCCGACGGTCGCAAAGACATGTCGATTGCCGTAGAGGACGGGCGCATTACCGAAGTGACGCAGGGCCTGCAGGCCCCTTCACACGAGATCGTCGATGCGGGCGGGCTGCTGGTGAGCCCGCCATTTGTCGACGCGCACTTCCACATGGATTCAACGCTCAGCTACGGCCAGCCGCGGGTGAACCAGAGCGGCACGCTGCTGGAAGGCATTGCACTGTGGGGCGAGCTCAAGCCGCAGTTGACGCACGACGCCATCGTGGAGCGCGCGCTGCAATACTGCGACATGGCCGTGGCGCGGGGGCTGCTGGCCATCCGCAGCCATGTGGACACCAGCCACCCGGGGCTACTGCCGGTCCACGCGTTGCTGGAAGTCAAGCAACGCGTATCGCCTTATCTGGACCTGCAACTGGTGGCCTTCCCGCAAGACGGCGTGTTGCGTGTACCGGGCGGGCTGGCCAACCTCAAGCGCGCGCTGGACCTTGGCGTGGACGTGGTGGGCGGCATCCCGCACTTTGAGCGTACCTATGCCGACGGCACCGAGAGCGTGCGACTGCTGTGCGAGCTGGCCGCCGACCAGGGCAAGCGAGTGGACATGCACTGCGACGAAAGCGACGACCCGCAGTCACGCCATGTCGAGACCCTCGCCTGCGAGACCCAGCGGCTGGGCCTGCACGGCCGCGTCACCGGATCGCACCTGACTTCCATGCACGGCATGGACAACTACTACGTGAGCAAGTTGATCCCACTCATGGCGGAGGCAGACCTTGGCGTGGTGTCCAACCCGCTGATCAACATCACGCTGCAGGGCCGCCACGACACCTATCCCAAACGTCGTGGCATGACCCGCGTGCCTGAGCTTGTGGCAGCAGGCCTGACGGTGGCCTTTGGCCACGACTGTGTGCTGGATCCGTGGTACAGCGGCGGTAGCGCCGACATGCTCGAGGCCGCCCACATGGGCCTGCATGTGGCGCAGATGACCAGCCAGGCCGCCATGCGTCAGTGCTTTGACGCGGTGACGACTCACCCTGCGCGCCTGCTCGGCCTGGAAGGCTATGGCATGGCACCGGGTTGCCATGCCGACTTCGTGCTGCTGCATGCGCGCAGCCCGGCAGACGCGATCCGCCTGCGCGCGACTCGGTTGGGCGTGTGGCGCCGGGGCAAGCTGCTGGCGCAACAACATGCCCCTGCAGCCCACTTGCACCTGCCGGGGCGCCCTGCCGAGGTGGATTTCTTATAAACCTAAAAACGGCAGTTGACCGCTTGTAATCTTGCCGCACACCGCGTGGACTCGGGCCTTGGGTCGTCTTCGTAGCCCCACCTTTGGGGTGACAGCGCTATGCACTTGCCAGCACCGCTTTTGGAGCGCCGTGCGGTGTTGCTTGTCCTTGCAGGCACGAGCCTGCCGCGTCGTCGCGCCTTGCCTTGCGCCCCAACAGCGGCGCTGGCAAATGCATCCAACTGCCGTTTTTAGGTTAAAAAAGGGCCTCAAGCGGCTACGCTGCACTCCCGGCGTAGCAGCGCCAGGGCATCACGCAATTTGTAATCCATGTCGCTCAGTAGCGTCTTTTGCGCGTCCTGCACAAAGCTGTTCCACAGCGCGATGTAGTCGGCCTGGCGGGCGCCGGGCGCGTGGGCGCGGATAAAGCTGATTGCGGCTTGGGCATCCAGGCCCGATTTGCGCAATTTGCGAACCAGGCTGGCAGCGGTTTTTTCGGTCAGCAGCGTCGTTTTGGGCGCACCAGCGGCCACGCACAAGAACAGCGTGAGCAGGCTGTGCTCGTCGTCGTCGGCTTGCACCGTTTTCGTCCAAGTCTTGCTGGCGGGCTGAAGGGGCTCAGCACCCGGATCGAGTTCATCCAGACTGCGGTGGTAGTCATCCACTTCGGCCAGCGGATCGTCAAGCAGGAAGTAACGTGAACGAAAGGCGCTGGTAGGACGCATCAGCGGGCGCAGCACGGTGGCGGGGTCCAGCAGCTTGCGCAGATCGGCCCGCACGGTGCCGTACTCGGCCTGTACTGCTTCGCGCAGCCCCGCTGGCAGACCAGCCGGCAGGCGCATCACCGCGGCATCGGCCGAAAGCGGCTTTTTGCGCTGGGCATTCACCGACTTTTCAAAGACCCCGGGGTGGGGCCAGTCGGACGCGCGGGGCGCCAGCACCTGCAGGAGCAGGCCGGTGCGGATCACGGCCTCGGCATCGGCGCCGGACTCCTGCAAGGTGTCCGGATCCAGGTCGTACTGCTCGGCCATCCAAAGCGCTGCGTCGATGGCCGCAGCATTGCGGCTGCGGCGCGCAAGCTCTGCGCGGTATTGCGCATGGCTGCGCAGCGACCACAGCCCCAGCAAGGGAACATCGGCATCAGCAAACCCGGCCATACCGAAATTGCTGCTCTCGGGCATGGATATCAGTCGGCGCAGCATGTCCGAGCCTGCCTTCGAGCGCGACAGCAAGGAGTGATCGCGCAGCAGCAATGCGGCCTTCGCCAGATCTTCCCCGGTAGTCTCCAGCAGATGCAGGCTGATGAGGTTCACGATCCGATCGCGCGCCTTCTCCAGCTCGGGCCGCAAGAACTCGCTGCCAAAGTAGCGCGCGATCTGCACCATGCCCTTGGGCGCGTCGGCATCAATAGCCGCCAGCCGGTCTGCATCAATGATGCCGTGCTGCACGCCGTACACCAGGGCCTTCTCAAAAAACGGGCGCGCGTCGTGTAGCTGCAGCGCGGAGGATGTGGTTTCCGTCATGTCATCGTTCGGTGGCATCTCTGCCGAACACCCTGTGGTGCGTGAAAAGGGCACGGCCCCTGAGGGTTACGCCAAGCAAGGGCCGCCCTGCCCGGGGCGTCGCCCCCAGATGGGGAATGCGCCAAAAGCGAGTCAAGCGAAGGCCGTCAAATGGCTGATTCCTCATCAGAGGCTCGCGCCGCAGGCGTGGCCTTGCCACGATCGGTTTCGCTGGTCTCAATCCTGCCATCGTCTTCCTCAGCAGCATCGTCTCCGTCATCCAACCCGATGTCATGGGCCCGCGCCTTGGCGCGCAGCACCAGCAGGGTCTCGATAAACAGGTCGCGGCACTCGTAGCGCAGCAGCCAGGCCATTTGCATCCAGTCGCGGTCGGCCACTTCGTCCAGTTCCACCCGCGGCTGCACGTAGCCTGAGGCCAGCAGTTCGTCATCACTGAGGGTGGGGCCGTAGTCTTCGGTGGCGTCAAACGTTCCGGTGCGTGCAAACGCCTCCACACGGCTCCACTTCTCGGCAAGGTAGTTGGCCAGCGCCTCGCTGCCGCCCTCCAGGTCGCCAATGGCGGTCAGGAATTCCACCGGGTCTGCGCCGTCGCGGAAGACCACCGCGTTGACCATGTTGCGCAGGTGCGTGTGGGTCAGGTCTTTGTACTGCTTTTCCAGCACCATGGCGCGGGCGAACTGCTCAGGCGTGACCAGCATGTTCACCACCGATGACTTGGAATCGTCGTACTCGCGCATCACGGCCAGGATGTCCTTGGGCGCGAGCTGGTCCAGCACCACCATCAGCGCGTTATCGCCATCGGTGTCGGCCAGGTCTGCCAGCGCCGATTCCGCGCCGACGATATCGCCGGCTGCGATCAGGCTGGTGGTCTTGGTGATCAGAGCAAGGTGGTTGGTCATGGTGGTCTTTCGTAGCGATGGGTTCACTCTGTCACGGTGATGCCCGGCCCGCTTTGAGGCATGTCAGGCGCAGCGCATCCATGCCCGGCCGCGCCAGAGCGGCAACACATCGGTCTCATTCCTTGCGCTCAAATCCCGCGTCTGCCAGCCAGTTTGACGCGGCCTCTTCCCGCGTGCGGCTGTTTTGCGGCTCCATCGCGTCGTCGGCGCTCAGCGCGTTGTATTCATCGTCGTGCTCGGCGTCGTCACCAGCCTCGTCGTCGGCGTCCAGGTTGTCCTCCATGCCCGATGCCGTGGTGGCCATGGATGCCATGCGGGCCTGTGCGTGAAGGTACTCCAGGCCCGCCGCAATCGCCAGAAAGCGCCCGCCCGCCGGTTCACACAGCACGGTCTGGGCCAAGCTCTCGGCCCAGGGCTCCAGTTGAACAGCGCCGGCCAGGGTACCCCACGCCGGGAGTTCGTCCACAGACAGGCTCACGAGCTGTTCCATGGCAGCAGGCTTGGCAAATCGGAAGCCCTGGTGGAAGGCCACGGCCACCATCTCGGGGGCCAGCTCCATCATCTGCACCAGGAAGGCGATTTCATTGCGCTTTTCGGTCAGGCGCTTGCGCAACACATCCTTGCCTTCGGAATCGCAAACGAGATCGTCCAGTTCGGCCTGGTAGGCCTGGCGCAAATCGTGGAAATAAGCAGAAATTTTCACGGGGAACCTGCGGCGGAAAAGATGCGCGATGAATAGGAGTGCCAGATTTCCTGTGCCGTCTGCAACGGGTCATCGAGCAAATTGCGGCGGCGATTGTCGTCATAGACCTGACGCGCAGTCTCGTCAGACAGCACCTCGTATGCCTTCTGGATCGCCTGAAAGCGCCGGGCCGCGTCGGGCGCATCGTTACGGTCGGGGTGGTAGAACGAGGCCTTCTGGCGGAAGGCTTTCTTGATATCGGCCAGCGATGCGTTGGCTGTGACGCCAAGGGCTGCGTAGTGGTCTTCGGTCATCTATTTGTCTGCAATGTCATGAAGCAACACCAGGCGGGCCCCTGCCTTACCCAGCGCCGATCGCTCCCCACACATCAACCAGCCAGGCTCACGAACACGTTTTGCACGTCGTCGTTGGAGTCGATAGCCGCCAGAAAAGCCTCCACTTCTTCGAGCTGCTCGGCGGTGAGGTTGGCCGGGTTCACCGGGTTCTTGGGCTTGTAGCCCAGCTTGACCGACAGCACGTTGAAGCCATGGGCTGGCAGCGCGCGGCTCACCAGATCGAGATCCGAGGGATCCGTCCAGAACGTGGTGGTTCCCTCCTCGTCGCCCGCTTCAAAATCCTGGGCGCCCGCTTCGATGGCGGCCAGTTCCGCGTCGGCACCGGCCGTGGCGGGTTCCGCCTCGATCATGCCGACGTGGTTGAAGTCCCACGCCACCGAGCCGGACGTACCCAGCTGCCCCTTGCGGAACAGCACCCGCATTTCAGGTGCGGTGCGGTTGACGTTGTCGGTCAGGCACTCGACCATGACAGCCACCTGATGCGGCGCGAAGCCTTCGTAGATCACGCGTTCGTAGTGGACGGCATCCGCGCCCGTGCCCGAACCCTTCTTGATGGCGCGCTCCAGGGGGTCTTTGGGCATCGAGGCCTTGCGGGCCTGCTCGACCACCAGGCGAAGCCTGGCATTGCTGGCCGGGTCTGCCCCGCCGCGTGCGGCCACGGTGATTTCCTTGACCAGCTTGCCAAACAGCTTGCCCTTGGCATCAGCGACCTGTGCCTTACCCTTTGCTTTCCACTGCGCGCCCATGTTGGAGTCTCTTTTCGTTGGTGTTGCGGCCTAGCAAGCCGATACCATGCCGTTGGGCATGTGCCCTTCGGGCCCAACCCTGTAGGGTACCACTGCCAGCCTCGTGGGGTCGCTGCAACAGTGCACACCGCGCCGGTCGTCGGCCCAGGTAACCTTGGCCGCATGCAGATTTCAGCCACACCCCTGCCCCAGCTCCATCCATGCTGAACTCTCTTTGGCTGGGCTTTTTCATCGTGGCGGCGGTCTCGGCCCTGTCGCAATGGCTGGTCGGTGGCAACGCGCAGATCTTTGCAGCCATGGTCGAGTCCCTGTTTGCCATGGCCAAGCTGTCGGTTGAGGTCATGGTGCTGCTGTTTGGCACGCTCACCCTCTGGCTGGGTTTTTTGCGCATTGCTGAAAAGGCCGGTGTTGTCCAGACGCTGGCGCGCTGGCTGTCGCCCCTGTTTGCGCGCCTGATGCCGGGCGTGCCACGCGGCCATCCGGCGCTGGGCCTGATGACGCTGAACTTTGCCGCCAACGCCCTGGGCCTGGACAACGCGGCCACGCCCATGGGCCTGAAAGCCATGCGGGCACTGCAAGAGCTGAACCCCCATCCAGACACTGCCACCAACGCGCAAATCCTGTTTCTGGTGCTGAACGCCTCATCGCTGACCCTGCTGCCGGTCACGATCTTCATGTACCGACTGCAGCAGGGCGCAGCCGACCCGACCCTGGTGTTCCTGCCGATCCTGCTGGCCACCTCGGCTTCCACCCTGGTGGGCCTGCTGGCAGTGGCCGTGGTGCAACGCCTGCCCCTGTTGAGCCCGATGGTACTGGCCTACCTGCTGCCGCTGGGCCTGGGGCTGGCCGCCCTCATGGCGCTGCTGGCCAGCCTCAGCGCGGCGGCGCTGGCGCAACTGTCGTCGCTTCTGGGCAACCTCACGCTCTTCGCGCTGATCGTGTTCTTTGTGGCGGTGGGCTCCTGGCGCAAGGTGCCGGTGTACGAGGCATTTGTGGAGGGCGCGCGCGAGGGTTTCGACGTGGCCCGCGGCCTGCTGCCCTACCTGGTGGC
>JBKCTS010000271.1:0-16013 GCA_046318695.1 Acidovorax sp. | reverse complement strand
GTTCAAGGATGACCCCTTGGTCATCGACAAGTGGTTTGCGCTGCAAGCCGGCGCGCCTGATCACGGCGGCAACATCCTGCCGGCCGTGCGCAAGCTGATGCAGCACCCTGACTTCAGCCTCAAAAACCCGAACCGTGCCCGCAGCGTGATCTTCAGCTACTGCAATGGCAACCCAGGCGCTTTCCACCGCGAAGATGCTGCGGGCTATGTGTTCTGGAGCGAACGTGTCATTGAGCTGGACGCCATCAACCCGCAAGTGGCCGCCCGCCTGGCACGCGCGCTCGACCGCTGGAAGAAGCTCGCCGAACCTTGGCGCAGCGCCGCACGCGAGGCCATCGCGCGCGTGGCTGCCAGGCCCGATCTGTCCAACGACGTGCGCGAGGTCGTCAGCCGGGCGCTGGCCGGCTAACCCCCATACCGGAGAACATCTCACATGGCAAAGAACATCAGCCTGACCCGCTACCTCGTTGAGCAGCAACGCATGGATGGACACATCCCTTCGCAACTGCGCCTGCTGCTGGAAGTGGTGGCCCGCGCCTGCAAAAGCATCAGCCACGCCGTGAACAAGGGCGCGCTGGGCGGCGTGCTGGGCGCGGCCGGCAGCGAAAACGTGCAGGGCGAAATCCAAAAAAAGCTCGACATCATCGCCAACGAAGTGCTGATCGAAGCCAACGAATGGGGCGGCCACCTGGCCGCCATGGCGTCCGAGGAAATGGACGGCATCTACCTGGTGCCCAACCGCTATCCGCAGGGTGAATACCTGCTGCTGTTCGACCCCCTGGACGGCTCGTCCAACATCGACGTGAACGTGAGCATCGGCACGATCTTCAGCGTGCTCAAAAAACCCGATGACGACCGCGGTGTGCAAGCAACCGACTTCCTGCAGCCAGGCACGCGGCAGGTGGCCGCCGGCTATTGCATCTACGGCCCGCAGACGACGCTGGTTTTGACGGTAGGCGACGGTGTAGCCATGTTCACGCTCGACCGCGAGCAAGGCTCATTCGTGCTGACCGAAGAGAACATCCGCATTCCTGAGGACACCAAAGAATTCGCGATCAACATGAGCAACATGCGCCACTGGGACGAGCCGGTAAAGCGCTACATCGACGAATGCCTGCAAGGCAAAGAGGGCCCTCGCGGCAAAGACTTCAACATGCGCTGGATTGCCAGCATGGTGGCCGACGTGCACCGAATCCTGACCCGCGGCGGCATATTCATGTACCCGTGGGACAAACGCGAGCCCAACAAGGCAGGCAAGCTGCGCCTGATGTACGAAGCAAACCCCATGGGCTGGCTGGTCGAACAAGCCGGTGGCGCCGCCACCAACGGACGCCAACGCATCCTGGACATCCAGCCCACCCAACTCCACGAGCGCGTCAGCGTCATCCTCGGGTCTAAAAATGAGGTGGATCGGGTGACCAGTTACCATTCCAAGCTATAATTTTGGGCTATCGCCGGTGTAGCTCAGTCGGTAGAGCAGCTCATTCGTAATGAGAAGGTCGGGTGTTCGATTCATCTCTCCGGCACCAAGTCAGCAAAAGAAACCCCGCTATCGAATAGGTAGCGGGGTTTTTGTTTTTCTGCCTCATGTAGCCATCGACACACCGTTTTACACGGCGTCGAAAATAGGGGGCGCAACGAAGTTCGATGGTGGGCAACCACAAAGCGGTTTCAACTGGTCAGGGTCGTGTGACCTGCCGCGCTAAATCCAAGTGTGGTCAAGCTGGTCCACTGAATAAGCCATTCAGAAAACATCAGCGATAGAAGGCACAAGCGAAAAATCCCGCAATCTTGCGATTGCGGGCTCTTGAATTTGGTCGGCGTGGCGGGATTCGAACTCGCGACCCCTTGCACCCCATGCAAGTGCGCTACCAGGCTGCGCTACACGCCGACAAGACTTCAATTATATGCAGAAAACTGCTCACCCCGGAGAAAGCAGCGCGCGAATCTCAAATAATTCCTTTCGCACGGCGTGACTGTCGAACGCCAGTTCCCGGGTTCCGATCATCAGGTCTTGCAGGCCGTTGATTGGGATGCCTGACGGCAGCGAGTCGGTGAAATCCTGATCACCCTCCCCGTCAGACGGACGGCTCCCATGAGCGAGTTCCTGAAGGCGGTTGCGAGCCCCGCTGATCGTGAAACCCTGGTCGTAGAGCAGGTCGCGTATGCGGCGGATCATCAGCACTTCATGGTGCTGATAGTAGCGACGGTTGCCCCTTCGCTTCATGGGACGCAACTGTGTGAACTCCTGCTCCCAGTAGCGCAGCACATGCGGTTTGACGCAGCACAGCTCTGCCACCTCACCGATGGTGAAGTAACGCTTGGCGGGAATGGATGGAAGGGGGTTGCCCATGGGGGTGCAATCGGACCGATCAATCGACAAGCGTACCGCAGACAGACCGCCGCCGCCAGTCAGCCACCTCGATCAAATCAATCAAACCACAACATTATCACGATGCCGCAGGTGATTGGATCTGCTCTTTGAGCTTGCTGCTGGCATGGAAGGTCACCACGCGCCGTGCCTGAATTGGAATGGCCTCTCCCGTGCGGGGATTGCGCCCAGGGCGCGGCGCCTTGGTACGGATCTGAAAGTTGCCAAAGCCCGACAGCTTGACATCGCGCCCTTCGACCAGGCTTTGCGCGATCAAGTCAAAGAACGCGTCAATCATGTCTTTGGACTCACGCTTGTTCAACCCGATCTGGTCAAAGAGCAAGTCAGCGAGTTGCGCCTTGGTCAGGGCCGGAGTTTCAAGGCTATCCACTGCAAATTCAATCATGGTGTACGCCTTTGCTTGATCATGCATTGTCAGACGCGCAGCCGTGCGCCGGTGCGATCTTTTAGTCGCTCGAGCACCAACTGCACCGCAGTTTCGATTTGTGCCTCGGTCAGGGTCGCCTCGTCATGGCCCAGGGTCATGCGAACCGCCAGACTTTTCTCACCCTGGCGCACTTGCGCTGCGGCGGGCGCGGCCTCTCCTTCGCGCAATGGCTTGGGTCGGTACACGTCAAACAGCACAACAGACCGCAAAAGCCCGCCGGGTACTGCCTCATGGACCGCAGCCATCACCTCGGCATGCGTCACACGCTCGGCCACAACCACGGCAAGGTCGCGTTCGACAGCCTGTTGCTTGACCACCGGCCGGAACGCCGGAACACAGCGGGCCAGCACCGCGTCCAGCTCCAGTTCAAACAACAAGGGGGCTTGCGGGAGATCCCATGCCTGACGCCATTGAGGATGCAACTCGCCGATGAAGCCTATGGCACGGCCATTCAAAACGACACGCGCACAGCGACCGGGGTGCATGGATGGGTGGCTGGCAGGCTCGAAGCCGGCCAGCAGCGGAGCGAGCAAGGCCTCCACATCACCCTTCACATCAAAAAAGTCGACGCCCTGTTCAGCACGGCCCCACTGGAGCGCGTCTGCGGGACCGTAGGCCAGCCCCGCCACCCGCATGGGCTGGTGGAAACCTTCCACCGTCGTGTCGGAGTCGGGCACACCCGCGTCACGCAAAAACACCCGGCCCAGCTCAAACACCCGCACACGCTGCGCCTTGCGGTCCAGGTTGAACTTCAAAACCTGTAGCAGGGAACCCAGCAGGGACGAGCGCATCACGTTCATCTGACTGGCAATCGGGTTCAGCAGGCGGATGGGCGCGGGGTTGCCGGCCAGATCGCGCTCCCAGCCGTCCTCGACGAAACTGAAGTTGATGGTTTCCTGATAACCCAGGCGGGCGAGCGCATGGCGCACCGCAAAGGCACTGCGCGTTGCCTCCAGAGGCAACTTGGGCGTGATGGGCGCCAGCGGCGGCGTGGTGGGCAGGTTGTTGTAGCCAACAATCCTTGCGACCTCCTCGATCAGGTCCTCTTCGATGTTGATGTCGAAGCGATACGCGGGCGGCGTGACCGTGAGCGTGCCCTCGCCTTGCACGACCTCAAGACCGAGACGCTGCAGTGCATCTGCGCACTGCGTCTGCGTCAGCGGCATGCCGATCACTTTGGCGGCGCGGGCCACGCGCAGCGTGACCGGGCTGGGCGTTGGCAGGTTGATGGCGTGGTCATCGATGGGACCACAAGCCGTCTGCGCGGTACCACAGATGTCGATGATCAGCTGCGTGATGCGCTCGATATGCTCGACCGTGAGGCTGGGGTCTACGCCGCGCTCGAAGCGGTGCCCGGCATCGGTTGAGAAGTTAAAGCGGCGGGACCTGCCCGCAACCGCCTTGGGCCACCAAAATGCCGCCTCCACATAAATGTGGCGCGTGTCATCAGACACAGCCGTCGCGTCGCCGCCCATGATGCCTGCCAGCGATTCCACCGCCTGGTCGTCGGCGATGACGCCCACTTGTTCATCCACTGTGATGGTGTTGCCATTGAGCAGCTTGAGCGTCTCGCCCGGCTTGCCCCAGCGCATGTCCAGCCCCCCGTGGATCTTGTCAAGATCAAAGATATGCGAGGGGCGACCCAGCTCAAACATGACGTAGTTGGAGATGTCCACCAGCGGCGACACACCGCGCTGACCGCAGCGCGCCAGGCGGTCCAGCATCCACTGCGGTGTCGCGGCGCGGGTATTCACGTGGCGCACAACCCGGCCGGAAAAGCGGCCACACAGATCCGGCGCACTGACACGCACCGCGAGCGTATCCGGCAAAGACGCTGGCACAGCCGGGTAGCGCGGCTGCACCAGGGGCGCACCGGTCAGCGCCGAAAGCTCACGCGCAATGCCGAACACGCTCAGGCAATGCGCCAGGTTTGGCGTGAGTTTCAGGGTGAACAGCGTGTCATCCAGATCCAGGTGCGCGCGGATGTCCTTGCCCACTGGCGCGTCTGCGGCCAACTCCAGCAGTCCACCGTGGTCGTCCGACAGCTTGAGCTCCCGGGCTGAGCACAGCATGCCCTGGCTTTCCACGCCGCGCAGCTTGCCCACCTTGATGAGAAACGGCGTGCCATCGTCGCCCGCAGGCAGTTGCGCCCCGACCAGAGCGCAGGGCACCTTGATGCCGACCCGCGCGTTGGGCGCGCCGCAAACAATGTTGAGCAAGGCGCCCCGCCCCACGTCCACCTGACACACGCGCAAGCGGTCGGCGTCCGGGTGCTGCACAGCCTCCTTGATCTCGCCCACCACAACCTTGGAGAACGGCGGCGCGACCGGGCACAGCGCTTCGACTTCCAGACCAGCCATCGTGAGCGTCTCTGCCAACTCGGCCGTCGTCAAGGGAGGGTTGCAGAACTCACGCAACCAGGATTCAGGAAATTGCATAGTCGGACTTGTAGTCGGTGGGTGCCGTCACCGTAGTGCACGGCGAGTGCGGCTGCCTTACTGGAACTGGGACAGGAAACGGATGTCGCCGTCAAAAAACAGGCGCAGGTCATTCACGCCATACCGCAGCATGGTCAGGCGATCAGGCCCCATGCCGAAGGCAAAGCCGATGTATTTTTCCGGGTCTAATCCCATGTTGCGCACCACGTTGGGGTGCACCTGGCCCGAACCCGCGACCTCAAGCCAGCGGCCGGCCAGCGGCCCCGTCTGAAACTGAATGTCGATCTCGGCGCTGGGTTCGGTGAACGGAAAGAAGCTGGGCCGAAATCGCAAGACCAGGTCGTCGCTTTCAAAGAAGGTGCGGCAAAAGGCGGTGAAGATCACCTTCAGGTCCTTGAAGCTCACGTTCTCACCGATCCACAGGCCTTCGCACTGGTGGAACATGGGCGAATGGGTGGCGTCGCTGTCCACCCGGTAGGTGCGTCCGGGGGCAATGACGCGGATCTCCGGCATAGCATCTCCTGCGTCGAGCGCCGCACGGTGCTTTTTGACATGCTGGACGGCATGGCGGATTTGCATCGGACTGGTATGGGTGCGCAGCAAGTGGGGGGCCGCGGCCGTGCCGCCCTCCACATAGAACGTGTCGTGCATCGACCGCGCGGGATGGTCTTGCGGCGTATTGAGCGCGGTGAAGTTAAACCAGTCGGTTTCGATCTCGGGGCCTTCGGCCACATCGAAACCCATGGAGCCGAAGATGCGCTCAATGCGCTCGAGGGTGAGCGACACAGGATGCAGCCCACCCTGGCCGCGGTGGCGACCCGGCAGGCTCACGTCGAGGGCTTCGGCTTTGAGCTGGGCTTGCAGTTCCGCATCGGCCAGGGCTTGGCGTCGCGCGGTCAGGGAAGCCTCGATGGCCTGCTTGACCACATTGATAGCTGCCCCGCGGGACTTTTTTTCCTCGATGGAAAGCTGCGCCATGCCTTTCATGAGCTCGGTGACCCGGCCCGACTTGCCCAAAAACTGGGCCTTGGCATTTTCAAGCTCGGCAGGCGTGTTCGCTTGGGCAAACAGGTGCGTCGCGCTCTCGACCAGGGAATCCAACTCGTTCATATCGACTCTTGAAAATAAACAAGGGCTAGTGCTTTTCAAGCTCTAGCCCTTGCTGTTATTGCGCAAAAGGCTATCAAAAAGATAGCCTTTTATCGTGATCTCAAGCAGCCAGCTTGGCCTTGACCTGGTTCACGATGCTGCCAAAGGCAGCCTTGTCGTGCACTGCGAGGTCGGCCAGCATCTTGCGGTCGATCTCGATGGATGCCTTTTTCAGGCCGTTGGCGAACTGGCTGTAGGTCAGGCCCAGTTCACGGGCAGCGGCATTGATACGAGCAATCCACAACTGGCGGAACACACGCTTTTTGGTACGACGGTCACGGTAGGCATATTGCCCAGCCTTCATTACCGCCTGCTTGGCGATACGGAAGACGTTACCGCGGCGACCACGGAAACCCTTTGCAAGGGCGAGAACTTTCTTGTGACGGGCACGGGCCGTTACACCACGTTTGACGCGAGGCATGTATGTACTCCTTGTTCGTCAGTTATTAAAGGCCAGCGCTGGGCAGCATTTGTGCGATCGAGCCCATGTTGGTCTCGTGCACAGTGACTGCACCACGCAGGTGGCGCTTGTTCTTGGTGGTCTTCTTGGTCAAGATGTGACGCTTGAAGGCTTGACCGCGCTTGACGGTACCACCTGGACGAACGCGGAAACGCTTTTTCGCGCTGCTCTTGGTCTTCATTTTGGGCATATGAATGCTCCTTTTTTCATTGTGCTCGTGAGGCGTTTACAGACCGATCTGCAAACTTGTTGGCCCCGAGCCACTTTTACAGACGGCTTTCGCCATCTGGTTTGGCGGCGCTTTCGCCCCGCCTTTTGAAGCCGCCTCGTACAAGGCAGCCCAAATCTTGATACAGACCGACGAACCCGTCAGGTCGACAAGGCCGCCGAGCCCTCGGCAGCCGACTTTGCCGCCGGCTTTTTGCGACCCGGCGCGATCATCATGATCATCTGGCGGCCTTCCAGCTTGGGAAACTGCTCAATGATGATGGTGTCAGCCAAGTCATCGCGGATGCGGTTCAAAAGCGCCAAGCCCAACTCCTGGTGCGTAATCTCCCGCCCACGAAAGCGCAGGGTGATCTTGCACTTGTCTCCGTCCGCCAAAAAACGGCGGATGTTACGCATCTTGATGTTGTAGTCGCCATCGTCCGTGCCGGGACGGAACTTGACTTCCTTGATCTCGATGACCGTCTGCTTGGCCTTGGCCTCGGCAGCGCGCTTTTGCTCCTGGTACTTGAACTTACCGTAGTCCATCAGGCGACAGACCGGCGGGCTTGCCGTGGCGGCAATTTCAACCAGATCCACATCCAGCTCGCCAGCCATGCGCAAGGCTTCCATCAGGCTGACCACGCCCAAAGGCTCGTTATCCGGCCCAGACAGGCGCACCTCCGGGGCCATGATTTCACGGTTCAAGCGGTGCTTTCGCTCTTCACGCTGGCGACGATCACGAAATTCAGTAGCGATGGCTATCTTCCTTCAATCAAAACACTACAATTTTTGTAGCAACAACCGCACGATTGACGCGCGCAACAAGCATTTTTTAAGCAAGAATCAGGCTTTGTTGGCGATGTCTTGGGCTACGAGCTCTGCGAAGGCCTCTACCGACATCACTCCGAGGTCTCGATTTCCCCGGGCGCGCACCGCCACGGCACCAGCTGCTTTTTCCTTGTCGCCTGCGACGAGGATATACGGCAGCTTTTGCAACGAATGCTCCCGTATTTTATACGTAATCTTCTCGTTTCGCAGGTCCAGGGCGACCCTAAGGCCTTGATTGGGCAGCACTTTTTGCAGTTTTGCTGCGATTTCGCGACAGTAATCGGCCTGCGCGTCGGTAATGTTGAGCACCGCCACCTGAACGGGCGCAAGCCATGTGGGCAATGCGCCTGCGTGCTGCTCGATGAGAATCCCGATAAAGCGCTCCAGACTGCCCACGATGGCCCGGTGCAGCATGATGGGGCGATGGCGAGCGCCGTCTTCGCCCACAAATTCGGCATCCAGACGCTCTGGCATGTTGGGATCGACCTGGATGGTGCCGCACTGCCACGGGCGGCCCAGCGCGTCCTTGAGCGTGTATTCGATCTTGGGGCCATAGAAGGCCCCCTCTCCGGGCAGGTACTCAAACTTGCAACCTGATGCGCGCAACCCCTCGGCCAATGCGTTTTCTGCGCGGTCCCAGCTTTCCTCGCTGCCGATGCGCTTTTCAGGCCGTGTCGAGAGCTTGTAGATGATGTCTGTGAACCCGAAGTCTTTGTAGACCTTTTGCAGCAGCGTGGTGAACGCCACCACCTCGGACTGAATCTGGTCTTCGGTGCAAAAGATGTGGCCATCGTCCTGCGTGAAGGCGCGCACACGCATGATGCCGTGCAGCCCGCCAGTGGGTTCGTTGCGATGGCATTGGCCGAACTCGCCAAACCGCAGGGGCAGGTCACGGTAGCTCTTGATGCCCTGCTTGAAGATCATGATGTGCCCGGGGCAGTTCATCGGTTTGAGCGCGTAGTCGCGCTTTTCCGATTCGGTCACAAACATGTTCTCGCGGAACTTGTCCCAATGGCCGGTTTTCTCCCAGAGACCCTGGTCCAGAATTTGTGGCCCCTTGACCTCCTGGTAGCCGTTGTCGCGGTCCACGCGGCGCATGTACTGCTCGACCTCCTGCCACACCGTCCAGCCCTTGGGATGCCAGAACACGGTGCCAGGCGAGTGCTCGTCGATGTGAAACAGGTCCAGCTCACGGCCGAGCTTGCGGTGATCGCGCTTTTCGGCCTCCTCCAGCATCGTCAAATACTGCTGCAGCTCATCTTTGGTGGCCCAGGCCGTGCCATACACGCGCTGCAGCATCTCATTGCGGTGGTCGCCACGCCAGTAGGCGCCTGCCACCTTCATGAGCTTGAAGAACTTCAGCTTGCCGGTGCTGGGCACATGGGGGCCGCGGCACAGGTCTTCAAAATTGCCTTCGCGGTACAGACTCACATCCTCGTTGCTGGGGATGCTGGCGATGATTTCCGCCTTGTAATGCTCGCCCAGGCCCTTGAAGTACGCCACCGCCTCGTCGCGTGGCAAAACGCGGCGCACCACCGGCTCGTCCTTGGCTGCCAGTTCAGCCATTCGTTTTTCGATGGCGACAAGGTCTTCCGGCGTGAAGGGGCGCTTGTAGGCAAAGTCGTAATAAAAGCCGTTTTCGATGACCGGACCGATGGTGACCTGCGCCTCAGGGAACAGTTCCTTGACCGCATAGGCCAACAAGTGCGCCGTGGAGTGGCGGATCACCTCCAGCCCATCGGCATCCTTGGCCGTGATGATGGACAGTCGGCTGTCTGCCGTGATCTGGTAGGTGGTGTCCACCACCTTGTCACCGATCTTGCCAGCCAACGCAGCCTTGGCCAGACCCGCGCCGATGGAGGCCGCGACTTCAGCCACCGTGACGGGGCCTGGAAACTCGCGCTGTGAGCCGTCGGGAAGCGTGATGTGAATCATGGAAGCAACTCTTTCTTTTCAATCGGTGCGGTAGGAGCGGGCACGCGTCGGGCCCAGGAAACAAAAAAGCGCGGAAGAGGTCCGGGGGTTTTGGAGTTGTGGGCAATCTCGTGCAGGCGCGATCAGCCAGCCTCAGCGGCCGGTCAACATCTCCGATGTCGTTCGCGGTGTCATAACCAGATTGCCTTTCTCGCCCTTGTGCATTGAATCGCACAAGATTTTAACCCCACCACCGAAAGCAAAAGCCCGAATCGGATGCGTCGGGCTTTTGTTGAGTGCATTCCACGCCACTCCAGGCGGCGCGCAATGCCCCTGGATCAGTGGAACTGCTCTTCTTCGGTCGAACCCGTCAGCGCCTTCACGGAGGACGAGCCGCCCTGGATCACGGTGGTCACGTCGTCGAAGTAGCCTGCGCCCACTTCCTGCTGGTGCGACACACAGGTGTAGCCCTTTTCGCGCGCGGCGAACTCAGGCTCTTGCACCATTTCGGTGTAGTGCTTCATGCCTTCGCCTTGCGCGTAGGCGTGGGCAAACTGGAAGGTGTTGAACCAGTTGATATGGATGCCAGCCAGCGTGATGAACTGGTACTTGTAGCCCAGAGCCGCCAGATCTTCCTGGAACGACGCGATCTGCTTGTCGTTGAGGTTCTTCTTCCAGTTGAACGAAGGCGAGCAGTTATACGACAGCAACTTGCCGGGGCTGGCGGCCTGCACGGCTTGGGCGAATTCACGCGCAAAGCCGATATCGGGCACCCCGGTTTCGCACCACACCAGGTCGGCATACGGAGCGTAGGCCACGCCACGGCTGATGGCTTGCTCCAGGCCATTCTTGACCCTGAAAAAGCCTTCTTGCGTACGCTCGCCCGTCAGGAAAGGCTTGTCATTGGCGTCGTGGTCGGATGTGATGAGGTTGGCGGCTTCCGCATCAGTGCGGGCCAGCACGATGGTGGACACCCCCATCACGTCAGCAGCAAATCGCGCAGCGATGAGCTTCTCGCAGGCCTCTTGAGTGGGCACCAACACCTTGCCACCCATGTGGCCGCACTTTTTCACGGCAGCCAGTTGGTCTTCGAAGTGCACGCCGGCAGCACCGGCGGTGATCATGTTCTTCATCAACTCAAACGCATTGAGCACGCCACCGAAACCGGCTTCCGCGTCGGCAACGATGGGCAGGAAGTAGTCAATGAACTCCTTGTCGCCGGGATTGATGCCGCGGCCCCACTGGATTTCGTCAGCGCGCTTGAACGTATTGTTGATACGGCGCACCATGGTGGGCACCGAGTCATAGGCATACAGCGACTGGTCGGGGTACATGGTTTCGGACGTGTTGCCGTCGGCAGCCACTTGCCAGCCCGACAGGTACACGGCCTCCAGACCCGCCTTGGCCTGCTGCATCGCCTGACCGGCAGAAATGGCACCGAATGCGTTGACGTAACCTTTCTTGGCACCGCCGTTGATCTTGTCCCACAGCTTTTCAGCGCCGCGCTTGGCCAGCGTGTGCTCGATGGGCAGCGAGCCACGCAGGCGCACCACGTCGGCAGCGCTGTAGCCGCGCTTGACGCCCTTCCAGCGCGGGTTGTGGGCCCAGTCTTTTTCCAGGGCGGCAATTTGCTGTTCGCGGCTGAGCTGTTCGTTCAGGGATTGGGGCATGACATCACTCCAAGGTAGGTTGAAAACGCCGGGCCGCATGCGCCGCCCTTGGTATCCACTTTAAGTCTTCTATAAGACTTATGCAAGCTCTTATGTCTTATAGAAGAGATAAATAAAATCATTCAAAATCATTGGCTTACGCCACGCATTCCTCTATATGAAAACTTTTCTCTCATATTGAGAAATAATGGCGCAGCGCAACAATGGCTCAATTCATCATACGGAATACCGTTACCGCATTGCAAAATCTAACGCTCGGGCGGGGCGAGCCAATCGCCGCCGGGTACTTTCGGTGCGGTGGCCACATAGGCCGGATTGACCTCGTACAGAAAACACTGGATCAGCTCACCACCTACATCCAGCAGTATGTCCTTCTTGGCATATTCATCGGTGGGTTGCGGTCCAAGGTCTTCAATGAGATCGAGCACTGCCTCCAGAGCTGGAGCCACCTCGTACACCTCCCCGACCACCCAGCCACCGGCTCCAAGCCTCAGGCCCGGATAGTGTCCCAACCGGTAGAGCGTGCCCTGCACTTTCGACACGCCGATGAAACGCGGGGCCGGATGCAGCCGTGTGATGTCGTTGGAACCACCGCGGCGCAAGGTGCCGTACACGAATACGCGTCGTGGCGGAGAGGGGTCAGTGCATCCATCGGGCATGATTCGATCACCGTTGAGGTTCAAGAAACTCCAGTCTAGTGAACACGCCCTCCCGTCCCGTCGCCTACGGTTGTCTGGCTCTGAGCATGGCGCTCGTGGGTAGCTATGTGGCCCTTTCCAAACCGCTGGCGGCTGTCTTGCCCGTGTTGTTGCTCGCGTGGCTGCGCTTTGGCATTGGCGGCCTGACCATGCTGCACTGGCTGAAAAAACCCCAAGACGAAGCACCGCTGACTCCGCACACCAAGCGCCTGCTCTTTCTTGAATCGTTTCTCGGCAACTTCCTGTTCACCATTTGCATGATTTACGGCGTCAGCCTGACGGACGCTGTTTCTGCCGGCGTCACCATGGCTGCCATTCCTGCTGTGGTGGCGCTGATGGGGTGGGTTTTTCTCAAGGAACCGGTCACACCACGCACCTGGGGGGCGATTGTTTGCGCGGTGGTTGGCATTGCCCTTTTCTCGCTGACCAAGCCCGGCGCGGCGGCGCACAGTGGTGCAAACAGTGCCTCATCGCCAGGCAATTACCTGGCCTGGTTGGGTCAGATGCTGCTCATCGGTGCCGTCCTGTGCGAAGCCGCGTACAAGGACATTCCCAAGAAGCTGACCACAGCCTTGGGGCCCAAACGCATCACCTCGCTCATCAACGTGTGGGGCTTTGTACTCACCACACCCTTCGGTGTGTACCTGGCGCTGGATTTCGACTTTGCGGCCGTGGGCGCAGGCACCTGGCTGCTGCTTGTGTTCTACGCCATGGCCGCCTGCATGTGGACGGTGTGGCTCTGGATGACGGGCCTGAAGGTCGTGCCCGCGGCCCAGGGCGGCGTCTTCACGGTGATGCTGCCCATCAGTGCGGCCACGGTGGGCATGGTCGTGCTGGGTGAGACGCTGACCGGCGTGCAAGTGCTTGCGTTTGCCATTGCACTGACGGGTGTGCTGCTGGCCACCATGCCTGCGATCGGCAGCTGGCGGCTGGGCGGCAAGCCCTGATCGCCCCCCGTAACTGGCGACCAGCGGCCACTCAGGGCCCGGCGGAGCGTTGCCAGAGGGGTGCCCGCCCCACAAAACCATCTGCGCGCGCGGCATTGGCGCTACAAATTGAGGCAAAAAAGGCGTGTCCTGCCTTGGAAAGGCGATTTTTTACCAGTAGCATCGCCATGCCAGAAGAAAGCTCGGTTTTCGCTGGTGACACACTTACCTCCAACAAGGAAAACCCAACATGGCAACTGCAAAAAAGGCTCCCGCAAAAACTGCAACGGCAGCCAAGAAGGCGCCCGCCACCAAGGCCGCCGCTCCCACCAAAAAGCGCACTCCCAATGCCGCGTTCATGAAGGCGCTCACGCCCAGCCCCGCATTGGCCGCTGTTGTGGGTTCGCAGCCGCTTCCCCGCACGGAAATCATCAGCAAGCTGTGGGTGTACATCAAGGCCAACAAGCTGCAGGACGCTACCAACAAGCGCAACATCAACGCCGATGCCAAGCTCAAAGACCTGTTTGGCAAGCCGCAGGTGTCGATGTTTGAACTGGCTGGCCTGATTGGCAAGCACGTCAAGTAAGCGCCTCGGCTCCCAAAAAAGCCGGCTCCGCCGGCTTTTTTTCGTCTGTACGCCGCGACCGTCTTGCACAGTCCCATCAGCCTTTATGCAAATGACCCGCACCGGCTGTCACACTCAAGGCTTTGACTGAAGGTGTTTTTGGCTGGTGGCGCCTGGGTAACACGCGCTGAGTGCTCACGTTCTTATGTCCAACGCAGATCGTTTTGCCGCGCCGGGCGGCGTCGGCCGCAATGCCGCCATCGTGGGCTTGGTGGTGGCGCTGCATGTGGCCGGGCTGTGGGCGCTGCAGTCGGGGCTGTTGCGTCGCGCGGTCGAAGTGGTGGTGCCTGCCGAACTGATCAGCGAATTCATCGCGCCGCCCGTATCCAAGGCGGCGCCACCGACACCGGCAGCGCCTTCGGTTGCGCCTCCGCCAGCGCCCCGGCCCAAGTCAGCACCGCCCCCGGCCCTGCTGGCTGTTGCCGACCCTGCCCCGGCACCCAGCGCCCCCACGGGCGTCGCGCGCACGCAGCCAACCGCGCCCGTGGCAGAGGCTACCGTCGCCGTGGCGCCGCCTGCCACCGCTGCGGCCCCAGCGCCGCCCGCCCCTGCCGCGCCGCCGCGCATTGAGCTGCCCTCCAGCGACGCGGCCTACCTGAACAACCCCAAACCGGCCTACCCCGCCCTCAGCAAGCGCATGGGCGAGCAGGGCAAGGTTGTGCTGCGTGTGCTCATCGGCGCGGACGGCCTGCCGCAAAAGGTCGAGATCAACCAATCGAGCGGCTTTGACCGGCTGGACCGCCAAGCCCAGGAGGCTGTGATGCGCTGGCGCTTTGTGCCGGGCCAGCGCAACGGCATTCCCGAAGCGATGTGGAACCTGGTTCCCGTCAACTTCGTCCTCGAATAAAACCCATCATCGCACCGGGAGCTTTCTCATGGAATCGCAATTTGGCATCGCCAAACTCTGGATACAGGGCGACTTTGTCACCCGCGCCGTTGCCGTCATTCTGTTGGCCATGTCGCTGGCCTCGTGGATCGTCATCCTCATCAAGACGCTGGACATCATCAAGTTCAAGAAGCACACGCGCGGCGCGCAGGACTTCTGGCACAGCGAGGATTTCGCTGCAGGCCTGGCCAAGCTTGGAAACGACCCATCCAACCCCTTTCGCCAGCTGGCGCTGGAAGGCCGCGAGGCCACGGCCCACCACCGCAATACCAAGGCGCACCTGCACGATGCGCTGGATGTGAGCGACTGGGTCACGCGCTGCCTGCGCAACTGCATCGACGAGTTCACCGCGCGCCTGCAGTCGGGCCTGGCCATCCTGGCGTCTGTGGGTTCCACTGCGCCGTTTATCGGGCTGTTTGGCACGGTGTGGGGCATCTACCATGCGCTGCTGGCGATTGGCACATCGGGCCAATCCACCATCGACAAGGTGGCCGGCCCGATTGGCGAGGCGCTGGTCATGACCGCCCTGGGCCTGGCGGTGGCCATTCCGGCCGTGCTGGGCTACAACGCGCTGGTGCGCGGCAACAAGTCCATCCTGGGCGGGCTCAACAGCTTTGCCCACGACCTGCACGCCTACTTTGTGACCGGCGCCCGCGTGAGCGCCGGTAGCGACCAGACCAGCACCGTGCTGCCATTGAAGAGAGGCAACTGAGCCATGGCTTTCGGAACCCAGGACGAGACCGATGAGGTCATGAACGAGATCAACATGACGCCGCTGGTGGACGTCATGCTGGTACTGCTCATCATCTTCATCATCACGGTGCCGGTGATGAAGCACTCAGTCAACGTGGACCTGCCGCGAGCTACCAACCAGCCCGAGCACACCAAGCCCGAGACCGTGCGTCTGTCCGTCACCGCAGACGGCAGGTACTTCTGGAACGAATTGCAGGTGAGCGACCAAGACCTGGTGCAACGCCTCACCGCGGCAGCGGCCAAACAGCCACAACCCGACCTGCACATTCGTGGCGACAAAGACACGCGCTACGAACGGGTGGCACAGGCCATGGCCGCCGCGCAGCGCGCTGGCGTTCGCAAAATCGGATTTGTGACCGAGCCCTGACAGGGGCGTGCGGCCGGTCATCGCGATCACCTGAGGCTGGGCTGACCTTCACCTCACGCTTGCACCAGCAGGCCCGGCGCGCTTCAAAGCCCGATAGCGGCGATGCCCGCGCGGGCAATCTGAGCGTCTTCAGTGGACTTCACGCCGCTGACACCCACGGCACCCAGGCACTGACCGTCCTTCATGATCGGCACGCCGCCTTCGAGCAGGCCGTCGATGGTGGGCGCGCTCAAGAAAGAGGTGCGGCCGCCGTTGATCACATCTTCATAGACC
>JBKCTS010000270.1:0-1433 GCA_046318695.1 Acidovorax sp. | reverse complement strand
GTGCGGCCTCGGGCGCGCTGCTGAGCTGGTGGTGCAGCTCGGCAGCGCGGCGGCGCACCTGCATGGGGCCGGGCAGGTGGCCCGTGCTGGCGCAGCCGCGGCGCACGGCCCCAGCCATGGCCTGCCAGATGGCCAGGAGCTGGCGGCGTACCTCGGCGCTGCTGCGCCAGTGCTGTTCATTGGCCTCCATCACCTGCGCCGGGCTGAGGCCCGTGGCGCGGCACTGCGCCAGCAACTCGGCCCCGGTGCGAAACGGGTGCGGCTGGCCCTGGCCGTGGCCTTCGGTGCCCGGCAGGGCGCTGGTCTGGTTGAGCACGCGCTGCCCTGCTGCATCCACCACAAAGCCGCCGCCCACCGAGAAGTATTCGCGGCTGATCAGCTCGGCGCCACCTGCATCGAAAGCGTGAAAGCACATGCCGTTGGGATGCTGCGGCAGGCTTTTGCGGCGAAACAGCAGGTGTTCCTTTTCGGTGAACGGCACGCGGTGCTGGCCCATGAGCGGCAGCGAGCTGCTGGCGCGGATCTCGGCAATGGCCGGAGCGATCTGGTCAGGGTCGATGCGGTCGGGCTCGTAGCCCGCCAGCCCGAGCAGCACGGCCCGGTCGGTGCCGTGGCCCACGCCGGTGGCCGACAGTGATCCAAACAGCTCCACCGTCACGCTGTGCACCGCCTGCAGGCCGCACGCATCCTGCAAATGGCAGATGAACTGGCGCGCCGCAATCATGGGCCCCACCGTGTGCGAGCTCGATGGTCCGACGCCGATCTTAAAAAGGTCGAAAACGCTGACGGGCATGGCGGGGGCGGCGCTGCGGGCCGACGGTGGCTGGGGCTGAAAAGAAAGCCTCGCCCGGCGGTTGACCGGGCGAGGGCTGCAGAACGCGGCACGGACGGATCATCCGAACGTTGAACCTAGCGGCCGCGAGACTAACCGCACTCGATGGGGTACGCATGCTCGCAATCCCTGGGCCTGGGGCTGCTGTGGGCATCGCTGGGGCTCATGCCTGCTCTCAGTTGCTACTAAAAAAATAGCATTAAACATAGATTTAGCAAGCGTAAAGCGGTTTTTTCAAACCAACCATCATGTCCGATGTGTCAGTAAATTCACCCTGGCTTGCGGCCCATGAATCTTTCTTACATCGCCACGGCCCGGGCCAGCATCAAGCCCCAGTCCCACGGGCGCAGGCGTGGGCGGGTGTGCAGGCTGCCGCCGCGCAGCGCTTGCACCTTGTCCAGGATGCGCCGGCCCCCCTGCACCACCAGGCGCAGTTCCCACCCCGCCGGGCCGGGCCGGCGGTGCCGCCGCGGCGCGCCGCTGGCGCCCCGCCTGCCCGGCCCGGCGGGGGGGGAACTGCGCCGGGTGGTGCAGGGGGGCCTGCGCATCCTGGACAAGGTGCAAGCGCGGCGCGGCGGCAGCCTGCACACCCGCCCACGCC
>JBKCTS010000269.1:0-5850 GCA_046318695.1 Acidovorax sp. | reverse complement strand
TGCGGATTGGGATAGGCCACAAGGCGCTTTTTGCAGCCAATAGCCTGGCTATTGGCAAGAAAAGCAACACCGTGGACTGCCCGAGCCCGCGCCAGCGCAGACCGCAGGGAGTTATGCAGCGGTTCCTTAAGGGAGCGTGCGAGCCGCCTGTCCCAACACACCAAGGCCCCGGGGTTGCGCGGGCCGCGTGGCAATTGCGACCATGGCCCTGCCGGTGGGATGCCGCCCCCAACGATGCCGCCCGCCGCACAACCCCATGCCTCGGGCGCTGCCACTGGCGCTGGCGTGTCATCCCCGCAGCCGGTCGATCAAGCCGTTCAGGGCCTCCAGCGATCCGAACTGGATCGCCAGCTCGCCCATGTCTTCCACCCGGCCGTGGCGCTTGATGCGTTTTTTCACGCGCACCTCGACCTCGGCCATGAGCAGGTCCGAGAGTTCTTCTTCCAGGCGTTTCAAGTCGCGCGACTTTTCCTTCTGGGGCTTTTGCGGCACCAGGCTGAACTCAGCCCCGATCTTCTTGACCAGCGCCTCGGCCTCGCGCACCGACAGTTTCCTGGCCGCAATCTGGTTGCCTGCCGTGATCTGCGCGGCGCGGTCCAGCGCCAGCAGCGCCCGGGCATGGCCCATGTCAATGTCGCCGGCCATCAGCATGGTCTGCACCGGCTCGGCCAGGTTCAACAGGCGCAGCAGGTTGCTGGCCGCGCTGCGCGAGCGGCCCACGGCCTGCGCGGCCTGCTCGTGCGTGAGGCCGAACTCGCGCACCAGGCGCTGCAGGCCCTGGGCTTCTTCCAGCGGGTTCAGGTCTTCGCGCTGGATGTTCTCGATGAGCGCCATGGCCGCAGCGGCCTCGTTGGGCACGTCGCGCACCAGCACCGGCACTTCGGCCAGGCCCGCCAGGCGCGATGCGCGAAAGCGCCGCTCGCCCGCGATGATTTCGTACAACGGCCCCGTTTCGCTGAGGGCACCCATCGCCGAGGAGGGCCCCTGCGATGCGCGTTCCTGTCGGCGCAGCCGGGCCTGTTCGTCGTCGAGACGGCGAACAAGTATCGGCTGCATGATGCCCTGCGCCTTGATCGACTCGGCCAGCTCGTACAGCGCGCCTTCGTCCATGCGCGTGCGCGGCTGGTACACGCCGGGCACCAGCGCGCTCAAAGGCAGCGCGCCGGGCTGGCCCGCATCGGCAGCCTGGGCCTGCTCGGCCTTGTCTTCGACCTTGGGGCCCAGCAATGCTTCAAGGCCGCGGCCGAGGCCCTTGGGTTTTTTGGTGACCATGCAGATAGCTTTCAGGTTTCGGGCTGCGCGTAGCGCGCCAGCCGCTCTTGGAGACTGCCGGTGTGCAGCTCAAACAGGTGGTTGTCGAAATCGTAGAAGTACAGCGATTCGCCCTCCCCGGCGACGCGGGGCCGTGCCGGGCGCAGCTCTGCCCCGATGCGCTGAAGACGGGCCACATAGCCCGAGAGATCGGCCGCATCGACAAGAAATGCTGTGTGGCGATAGCTGCGCTCTGCCGGCGGTTCTCCTTGCATGGCCGCAATCCACACGCCGCCCAGCAGAAAGAACTTTTCTGGTGACAGCGAGTACGACCGCGCCGCACTGTCATAGACCTCTTGGGCGCCAAGGCCTTCGCAGAAAAAGCGCGCCGCACGCTCCAGGTCACGCACGACGAAAGTGATGTGGCTGATGCCGTGCACGGTCATGATACGGAGTTCACTTCTGGTTCCAGACTGGCGAACTGCAGCAACCAGCCATGCCCCTCGTCCCAATCACCCAGGCCCGACTCGGCGTTGATGTGCCCACGCTCGCCGCAGTCCACAAACCGGGCGCCCCAGGCCTGGGCAAGATCCTGGGCCCGCTCCAGGCTGCAATACGCGTCGTTTTGGCTGCCCAGCAACAAGGCGGGAAACGGCAGCGGCTGGCGCGCAATCGGGGCCCAGCCGTGGATCTGCGCGGCAATGTCGGGGCGCTCGACATCTCCGGGCGCCACCAGCAATGCGGCCCGCACCCTGGCGGCATGGCGCGTGTGCGCGGCCCACCAGGCCGTCAGGATGCAGCCCAGGCTGTGCGCCACCAGCACCACGGGGCCATCGGCGTCGGCCACGGATTCTTCCAGGCGTGCCGACCAGTCGCCGCGCAGCGGGCGCATCCAGTCGTGCTGCTCCACGCGGCGGTAGCCGTGCAGGGCCTCCCACCGGCTTTGCCAGTGCCCGGGGCCAGAGTTCTGCCAGCCGGGAAGCAGCAGGATGTTGGACGCCTTCATTGCTATCAATTCAATAGCTGCTTACGCTTGTGCATCAAGCGCGAGTGGGCATTTTGGAGATAAGAGCAGCAGACGGCATGCTTTGGACGCGCTCCACCATCTCGTGCGCAAACTCCACAAAAGCCTGGCTGCCCTTGGCGGCCGGGTCGAACACCACGCCCGGCAGCCCGTAGCTGGGCGCCTCGGCCAGGCGCACGTTGCGCGGGATCACGGTGTTGAACACCTTGTCGCCAAAATGGCCCTTGAGCTGGTCGCTCACCTGCTGCTGCAGCGTGATGCGGGGGTCGAACATCACGCGCAGCAGGCCAATGATCTGCAGGTCGGCGTTCAGGTTGGCATGCACCTGCTTGATGGTGTTGACCAGGTCGGTCAGGCCTTCGAGCGCAAAGTATTCGCACTGCATGGGCACGATGACGCCGTGCGCGCTGCACAGGCCGTTGAGCGTGAGCATTGACAGGCTGGGCGGGCAGTCGATGAGCACAAAGTCGTAGTCGCCGCTGGCTTCGGCCAGGGCGGCCTTCAGGCGTTTTTCGCGGTGCTCCAGCGCTACCAGCTCCACTTCGGCACCGGCCAGTTCGCGGTTGGCGCCCAGCACCCAAAAGCCACATTTGTCCGCCAGCACCGCCGCCTCCTTGACCGAGGCCGATTCAAGCAGCACGTCGTACACCGACAACTGCAGGCTGCGCTTGTCCACACCCGAGCCCATGGGGGCGTTGCCCTGTGGGTCCAGGTCCACCATCAGGACACGCTGGCCCACCTTGGCCAGGCCAGCGGCCAGGTTGACGCTGGTGGTGGTCTTGCCGACGCCGCCCTTCTGGTTGGCAACGCAAAAGATTTTGGCCATGTGGGTGCTGCCGTTCGTGTGGTGTTTGTTATTTGGAGATGGCCAGCTTGATGCCGAAGCCGATCAGGAAGACGCCCGCGATCTTTTCCAGCACATGGCCGATGCGCGGGTTGGCGCGCATGCGCTCGGCCAGGTGGTGCGTGAGCAGCACCGCGATCAGGCCATAGAGAAACGTCAGCACCGCGACCGTGGCCGCCATCACGCCAAAAGTCAGCATGCCCTGGTGCCGGGCCGGGTCCACAAACAGCGGGAAGAACGCCATGTAAAAAACGATGGCTTTGGGGTTGAGCAGTGTAATCAACCCGGCCTGCCGGAAGTAATGGCGCGGCTGGATGTTAAGGATGGGTTGCGCGCCCGGCTTGGCCGTGACCATCTTGAAACCCAGCCAGGCCAGATAGAGGGCGCCCAGCCACTGCACCGCATGAAACGCCGCCGGATAGGTTGCCAGCAAGGCCGCCACGCCAGCCACTGCGGCCCACATCAGCACCTGGTCACCCGCAATCACACCCAGGGTGGCCGCCAGCCCGCCCCGCACGCCGCCCTTGCTGGTGGACGTGATAAGCGCCAGATTGCCCGGGCCCGGGATGGCCAGGAACAGCACAATGGCGGCCACAAAAGCGCCGTAGTCAGCAATGCCAAACATGGTATTCCCCCGCGATTTGCACCCCCGCGACGCCTTGCGCCCGGATGTTGGTGAGGGGCTGAGTTTAAGCGACGCTCGCCCCCGGCGTAGCGCGTTATTGCACCCCGCCCGGCTGCGGCCGCATCCAGACAATGCAGCGCTCTGCATCCAGCCCGGGCACGGCGAGTGGTTCCACGTGAAACACCCCCACACTGGCAGGCAGAGTCGCGATTTCATCCTGGGGCCGCTTGCCCTTCATGGCCAGCCACACACCCTGCGGTGCGGCGAGCGCACTGCGCGACCAGGTCACGAAATCGGGCAGCGAGGCAAAGGCCCGGCAGCTCACCACGTCAAAGGACGCGGTCAGCGTTTCGACCCGCGCATGAATGCCGTGCAGATTGCGCAGCCGCAGCACCGCCGCCACCTGCTGAATAAACGCCGCCTTCTTGCCCACGGTATCCACGCAACTCACATCCAGATCGGGGCAGCAAATGGCAAACACCACGCCGGGCAGGCCGCCGCCGGAACCCACATCCAGCAGGCGCACCGGCGCAGGCGCCCCACCCTGCCCGGCCAGCCCGGCAAGCCCGGCTAGATGCCGACGCAGTGGCGCCACTGCCGCCAGACTGTCGAGCAGGTGGTGCGAGAGCATCTCTTGCGGCTCGCGCACCGCCGTCAGGTTGTAGACCTTGTTCCACTTGTGCAACTGGGCCATGAACTCCATGAGCTGGTCGAGCTGCGCATCGCTCAGCGCCAGCCCGAGCGCGGCCGCCCCGGACTTCAGCGGGTCACGCAGGCTCTGGTCGGCCTGTGCCGCACTCATGCTGCGACTTCGCCTTGCGCCTTGGCGGGCGCCGCAGCAAACTCCCTAAAGCCACCTTTCTTGAGGTGCACCATCAACAGCGAGATCGATGCGGGCGTAATGCCCGTGATGCGCGACGCATGGCCCAAGGTCTCAGGCCGGTGGCGGTTAAGCACCTGGCGGGCCTCGATGCTCAGGGCCGTGACCTGCATGTAGTCCAGGTCGGCTGGCAAGCGCAGTTTTTCAAAATGGGCGGCGCGCTCCACCTCGCCCTTTTGGCGGTCGATGTACCCGGCGTACTTGGCGGCAATTTCCACCTGCTCCAGCACCGGGTCGGCCAGCTCGCCCAGCGTTTCACGTGAAACATCGGCACTGGCGTACTTGCCGCCATCCAGCGTCATCAGGCTGGCGTAGCTCACATCCGGCCGACGCAGCAGTTCAAACAGGTTGTATTCGTGCTCGATGCTCTTGCCCAGCACGCGCTCAGATTCGGCCGCGGGCAGATTGCGCGGGTTCACCCAGGTGGACTTGAGGCGCTCTGTTTCACGTGAAACCGCATCGCGCTTGCGGCTGAACGCATCCCAGCGGGCGTCGTCCACCAAACCCATGCGCCGCCCCGCTTCGGTCAGGCGCATGTCGGCGTTGTCCTCGCGCAACTGCAGGCGGAACTCGGCGCGGCTGGTGAACATGCGGTAGGGCTCGGTCACGCCCTTGGTGATGAGGTCGTCCACCAGCACGCCCAGGTAAGCCTCGTCGCGGCCGGGCAGCCAGGCGGCTCCGAACGCGTTGGGTTCGCACTTAATCTCACGGCACTGCAGCGCGGCGTTGATGCCCGCAAACAGGCCCTGGGCCGCCGCCTCTTCATAGCCGGTGGTGCCGTTGATCTGCCCGGCAAAAAACAGGCCCTGGATCTGCCGCGTTTCAAAGCTGCTTTTGAGCGAGCGCGGGTCAAAGTAGTCGTACTCAATAGCGTAGCCGGGGCGCAAAATGTGCGCGTTCTCCAGGCCCGGCATGCTGCGCACCAGGGCGTACTGGATGTCAAACGGCAGGCTGGTGCTGATGCCGTTGGGGTAGAACTCGTGCGTGGTCAGGCCCTCGGGCTCCAGAAAAATCTGGTGGCTGTCCTTGTCGGCAAAGCGGTTGATCTTGTCTTCCACACTGGGGCAGTAGCGCGGGCCCACGCCTTCGATCTTGCCGGTGAACATGGGGCTGCGGTCAAAGCCCGAGCGGATGATGTCGTGTGTGCGTTCGTTGGGGTGGGTAATCCAGCACGGCCCTTGCTGTGGGTGCCTCTCGGCATAGCCCATGAAGCTGAACACTGGCCC
>JBKCTS010000268.1:0-1552 GCA_046318695.1 Acidovorax sp. | reverse complement strand
TAGTTCAGGTACCCGCCCACGCTGCTTTCGTTGACGAGCTGGAACTCTGGCGCCACCGCGCCAGCGGTAGCCATCGCGGTCGATGGCGGAATGTAGCCCGGGCGGAAGAAGTTGAACACCGAGGGCGACCGCAGCGGGCTCTGGCCCAGGCGGGAGCCAGGGTCGCCGGTGCTGCCGATCTTCCAGCTGCCGAGCGCCGACGTGATACCGAATGTGCGCCCCCACTGCACGAAGCGAATCATGGGCTCGCGCAGCTTGCCAAAGTCCGGCTGTGACAGGCCCGACGGCGCGCGCGCCTCGTCGTCCAGCAAGATGGCTTTGATGACTGCGCGCATGTCGCCCCGTACGCCCAGGCCGTTGTTGTCAAATGCGGCCGTCACACGCGCCACGTAGGCGGGCGAGGGGTTGCTGGTGACGAGCCGCTGGATCAGCTGCTTGCCGATGAAGGGGCCCACGTTGGGATGATTGAAGATGGTATCGAGCGCCGTCTTGAGCGCGGCCGCCCCCGGCGTGTTGGCCCCGATCGTGGTGCCCAGGAAGGTGGCGGCCAGGGTTGAATGGCGCGACTCCGTCAGCGCCATGGGCAGTCGGGCAAAGTTGGTGCTGGATACCACCGTGTCCGGCAACGTGGTCGGCGTGTTTTGCGACTGGTCGAGGTCGTACCCCGTGAAGACGCGGGCCAAATTGGTCACGTCACTCTCCGTGTAGCTGTCTATCGGCTTGCCGGACCCATTCCGCTTGGGTGTGCCGTCGGGGTTGAGCATCACCAGCCCGATGGACATGAGCTGCAGGACTTCGCGTGCGTAGTTCTCGTCGGGCTGGCGACCATTCGCATCTTCTTTTTGGTTCCCGCGGGTGTTGAGGTAGTAGCCCATGGCCGGGTTGAGCGTGACGTCTTCGAGCAGCTTGCGGTAATTGCCAAATGCATTGGCGCAAAGCTGGTCCCAGTAGTGCGCTATGAGGTGACTGGGCCAGCGGACTTCCAAGCCCGTCAGCGACACCACGCAGATCTCCGACAGCGCCAGGGCTACGCGCCTGCGCAGCGCGTCGGGCGACTGCATGAGCTGATTCCAGATCATGTGGTCGGCTGGGTACGAAGTGTTGAAGAAGTTAGTGGCGCTGCTGATCGCGGCGTAGCCACGCTGGTTGAGCCAGTCCCACCCGCTGATGCCGACAGGCGTGGTGAACTGGCTGTCGATCCACGCCGAATAGGTGGTGGCGCGCAGTGCGGCGATTTCCGGCGCCGTGGTCGAGAACTGCGCTTGCAGCAAAAAGCGTGCTGCCTCCTGGTCGTTGGTGGCGGCCCGGTAGGTATAGCCGCCCGGCGCGGGTGACGGCGCAGGAGAGGGCGCAGGAGACGGCGCGGGCGCTGGGGGCGCGGGGGTGGGTGTTGGGGTCGGTGTGGGGGTTGGAGTTGGAGTTGGAGTTGGAGTTGGAGTTGGGGTTGGGGTTGGAGTTGGAGTTGGAGTTGGAGTTGGAGTTGGAGTTGGAGTTGGAGTTGGCGAGAGCGAATCGCCCCCACCGCACGCAGCCAACGCTGTCGAGGCAATCA
>JBKCTS010000267.1:0-7290 GCA_046318695.1 Acidovorax sp. | reverse complement strand
GCCTGGGACGATGCGGTGCTGCGCGCGCTTGAAAAGACGGAGACGCTGCCCCGCGACGTGGATGGGCGGGTGCCGTCATCGTTGGAGATCGGGTTCCGGCCGCAGGATTAAACCTGAAAACGGCAGTTGACCGCTTGTAATCTTGGCGCACGCCGAGTGGACTCAAGCCTTGCGTTGTTTTCGCAGCCTCACCTTGGGTGACAGCGCCATGCACTTGCCAGCATCGCAGGCGTTTCGCCACGGCTTGCGGGAGCGGGCTCGTCCAGCGGCTGCCCCTGCTGTGCCAGCCACTGAAAACACCCCACGCATCCGCTTTGCGCCGCCATGTGCACCGGCCCCCAGTCCCAACGGTTGCGCGCATCCAGACGGGCACCCGCCTGGTCCAGGCGCTGGGCAGCCGCCAGATGGCCGCCGTAGAAGGCGCGCAGAAGCGCCGTATCGCCGCGCTCGCTGTCCTTGCGGGTCTGCCGCAAATCAGGGTCCGCCCCGGCGCGCAGCAGCAGCTCGATGTGATCCAGTTGCCCTCGGCGAGCCGCCAGCATCAACATCGAGGAACCGCTTTCCGAGAGCAAGTTCGGTTTGGCACCCGCCGCCAGGGCTGCACCGAGGGCCTCGGCGTTGCCTGCGTCCTGGGCAGTAAGCAGCGCCTCTTCGACGGCGGTGAACGCGGGTTGCGCCGCGACGCCGGCTTGCGCGGTTGCACCAGCCTCCAAGCCATCGGGCAGCACTGTGCGGGCCACTTTGGCCACAGAGGGTGCCCACAGCCACGCTGCCAATACCGCCCCCAGCAGCAACCAGCCCCAGCCAGGGTACGAATACGCAGAGCGCCCCGATCGCAGCGCGCCCGGACTGAAATGGCGCTGACGATGAGACCAAGCCTTGGCGATCAGCCGCCCCACGGCCGTAGCCCCCGCCCCGTTGTGCAGGCCAGGTGTCAGTCGAACCAACTCGCCCTGGGGTCTGTGGCCATACACGGCGTAAAAGTGCTGTTCGTTCGACCCACTGCGCGAGGAATACAGCAGCTTGTGCACCAGGCCCTGACTCACCTGCCCGGGCAGCGTCTCGACCCGCGACCATAGGGCGGACTGGCGTCGCACCGTGATGCCCTGATCACGTACCCACAGCGTCCAGCGGCAAGTGCCGGCATAAAGCACCAACACCAGCGCAATCCACCAGAGCATCATCGCGACCCAGGAATCCGGCAGCGCGACGCCATGGCGGCCCACCCGGTCATTTAGGAGAGCGTCTGCGAGCAACCCCAACATCGCCACCGCTGCGGCCCAGCGCCAGCCGCGCTGGCTGAAGCGAAACTGCCAGCCCTGCGGCGTTTCAAGTATTACGACGGATGCCGGCGGCAGCACATCCGCTTCTTGCGCCGCCTGGCTCGCACCGGCCTGCGGGTCAAGTGTGACCGGAGCAATGGGGGTTAACTGGCTCCAGGCGGCCCGCCGGTCGAAACGATCTGGAAGCTCCTCACTCGTCGCCAGCGAGGCTGCCTGAACCGGCACGTTATAGGACAGATCCGCAGCCTCCCCGGAGGCCCGAAGCAATTCCAGCCGCCAATCCACCCGCTCCCGAGAACGACGGGCACCATGCGGAGGTGCGTCGGCCGGCAGGTCAAACCGCGCCGTCAAGCGCAACCCGCCCTCCGGCGTAGGCTGGACCCGTGCAGATTGTGAAAAAGACTCGACGCGACGCTCTGGCGAGCCGGAACTCGAATCATCCACCCGGTACTGGGCCAGTCGAAGCTGCACCGCCTGGCCCGGGTGATAGACCGCAGCCCGCGGGGGAAGCAACAGTGTCATCTCTACCGGGTGCCCCGCGCGCGGAGGTGAGGGCAACGCCGTGAGCGCAGACCCTGCATAGCGCCAGGCCAGGTGCGTCTGCCGCACGGCGAGGGCGATGAGGCCCAGACCGATCACCACGAAAACGCTGATGAGGGCCTGGAAGAACCAAGGGGTGCCTGGGTCCACCCAGATCAGGAATGCGATCGGAAAAGCGATACCGCACCAGAAAATGGCGAAGAACCAGACGACCCCTAGCGAAGTGCCCGAGCCATCCCTCTTTGACAGACCCGTGTCGACGGGGCCAGGCGAATCCCCTCCGGGCTCCCCACGCGGCGCCCCTCGGGCAAGACCTCGCAGGGTGTACACAAAGAAACCTGCTGCGACGAGCCCGACGCCAGTGAAAACCAACGCAAACGGCAACCGGAAGATCAGTAAAGGCCAGCGAATGGTCCGATCCACAAGGACCTGGGACGGATCGCCGGGATTGACCCATACCGTGATGCCCTGCCCCCGTGCCCGTGCGTCTTGCAGCCGCGCAACCCACTGCCGGTGCCAGTCATCGACGTTGTCGCTCTGACCCGCTCCGTCCAGGCCTATGCGACTGCCTTCGTAGGCCTTGCCTGCGAAATGGTAGCGGTAGCGGGCCTGCACTTGGTAGGTCGCCCCGCCCCTGGTGGTTGAATGTTGTTTCAGTTGGGCGGCCAGAACCTCTGCCGAAACCGGCTGCCAGCTTCGTGCTTCCCAAGCGATCTGAAGGGTCGACCAGACGGGCTTAATGCCTGCGTGATAGCCGCCCCAGCCAAAAGCCACCGCAAACGTCGCGCACAATAGCAATAGAGCCAGCTTTGCGAACACCGGACTCATCACCCGAAGCATGCTTCTCTCTTTACCCATGGATGAATCCCCACTTCGGTTGTTTTTGTGCGCAGAGCATAACGACCGATGCACGAAAGATGAGACTCGATGGACTCGACAATCTTGCATCTCAGGCGGGGCTTCGCGTCATAAGCGTGTCGGCGAGCCCCGCCGCGCGCTGATGAAAAAAAGCGGCTACCACGAGCCGCTTTTTGTGGGTGCGATCCGGTGAAAACGGTCAGGCCGTCACACCCTTGGCCACATCTGCAAACTCGGCGATCTGGTCGAAGTTCATGTACTTGTAGATCTTGTCGCCGCTTTGGTTGATGACGCCAATGTCGGCCAGGTACTCTTGTTTCGTCGGAATACGGCCCAGCTTGGAGCAAATGGCCGACAGCTCTGCCGAGCCCAGATACACATTGGTGTTCTTGCCCAGCCGGTTGGGGAAGTTGCGCGTGCTGGTGGACATCACGGTGGCGCCTTCCTTGACCTGCGCCTGGTTTCCCATGCACAGCGAGCAACCAGGCATCTCCATGCGCGCACCGGCTGCGCCGAACACGCCATAGTGGCCTTCTTCGGTGAGTTGCTGGGCGTCCATCTTGGTGGGCGGGGCCATCCACAGCTTGACGGGGATGTCCTTCTTGCCCTCGAGCAGCTTGGAGGCCGCGCGGAAGTGGCCGATGTTGGTCATGCACGAGCCGATGAACACTTCGTCAATCGCGGCACCGGCCACATCCGACAGCGTCTTGGCGTCATCCGGGTCGTTGGGGCAGCAGACGATGGGCTCGGTGATCTCGGCCAGGTCGATCTCGATCACGGCTGCGTATTCGGCGTCTGCGTCCGGCTGCAGCAGCTGGGGGTTGGCCAGCCAGGCTTCCATGGCCTTGATGCGGCGAGCAATGGTGCGCGCGTCGGCATAGCCCTGGGCGATCATGTTTTTGAGCAGCACGATGTTCGAGTTGATGTACTCGATCACGGGCTCTTTGTTCAGGCGTACGGTACAACCCGCAGCGGAGCGCTCGGCCGAAGCGTCCGACAGCTCGAACGCCTGCTCCACCTTCATGTCGGGCAGACCTTCGATTTCGAGAATGCGGCCCGAGAAGATGTTCTTCTTGCCCTGCTTGGCCACCGTGAGCAGGCCCTGCTTGATGGCGTACAGCGGAATGGCGTGCACCAGGTCACGCAGCGTGACGCCGGGCTGCATCTGCCCCTTGAAGCGCACCAGCACCGATTCAGGCATGTCCAGCGGCATCACACCCGTGGCGGCGGCAAAGGCCACCAGGCCGGAACCAGCTGGGAAACTGATGCCGATGGGGAAGCGCGTGTGTGAGTCGCCACCAGTGCCCACCGTATCGGGCAACAGCATGCGGTTGAGCCAGCTGTGGATGATGCCGTCGCCGGGCTTGAGCGAGATGCCGCCGCGCGTGCTGATGAAATCGGGCAGCTCATGGTGCATCTTCACGTCCACGGGCTTGGGGTATGCCGCGGTATGGCAGAACGACTGCATCACCAGGTCGGCGCTGAAGCCGAGGCAAGCCAGGTCCTTCAGTTCGTCACGCGTCATCGGGCCGGTGGTGTCCTGCGAGCCGACCGAGGTCATGCGGGGTTCACAATATGTACCGGGCACCACGCCCTGGCCTTCGGGCAGACCGCAGGCGCGGCCCACCATCTTCTGCGCCAGGGTGAAGCCCTTGCCGGTGGCGGCGGGCACCTGGGGCAGGCGGAACAGCGTGGATGGAGGCAGCCCCAGCGCTTCGCGGGCCTTGGCGGTCAGGCCACGGCCGATGATCAGGGGAATGCGCCCACCAGCACGCACTTCGTCAAACAGCACTTCACTCTTGACTTCAAACTCGGCAATCACCTTGCCGCCCTTGAGGGCCTGGCCGGCGTAGGGCAGCAGTTCAATCTCGTCGCCCATGTTCATCTGGCTCACATCCAGCTCAATCGGCAGCGCGCCAGCATCTTCCATGGTGTTGTAGAAGATGGGGGCGATCTTGCCGCCCAGGCACACGCCACCGAAGCGCTTGTTGGGCAGGAAGGGAATGTCTTCGCCCGTGAACCACAACACGCTGTTGGTGGCCGACTTGCGGCTCGATCCCGTGCCCACCACGTCGCCCACATAGGCCACCAGGTTGCCGCGGGCGCGCAAGTCTTCAATGAATTTCACCGGGCCGCGCTTGCCGTCTTCCTCGGGCGTGATGCCATCGCGCTTGTTCTTGAGCATGGCCAGCGCATGCAGCGGGATGTCAGGACGGCTCCATGCGTCGGGTGCGGGCGACAGGTCGTCGGTGTTGGTCTCGCCGGTGACCTTGAGCACAGTGAGCTTGATGCTTTGGGGCACTTCAGGGCGGCTGGTGAACCACTCGGCGTCCGCCCAGCTTTGCAGCACGGATTTGGCAAAGGTGTTGCCCTTGTCGGCCTTTTCCTTGACGTCATGGAACTGGTCGAACATGAGCAGCGTCTTCTTGAGCGCTTGGGCGGCGGCCGAGGCCACGGATGCGTCATCGAGCAGGTCGATCAAAGGGGTGAGGTTGTAGCCGCCCAGCATGGTGCCCAGCAGCTGCGTGGCTTTTTCACGGCCAATCAGGGGGCACACTTCGGTGCCGTGCGCCACGGCCGCCAGGTAGCTTGCCTTGACCTTGGCTGCATCGTCCACCCCGGCGGGCACGCGGTGCGAGATCAGGTCCACCAGCGTGGCCTCTTCGCCAGCGGGCGGATTCTTGAGCAGCTCAACCAGTTCGCTGGTCTGCTTGGCACTGAGAGGCAGGGGCGGAATGCCCAGCGCAGCGCGTTCGGCTACATGGTCACGGTAGGCTTTCAACATCATTTTTCTCCGGTTGCGTCAATCTAATCACAAAGTGGGGCACGAGGGCACAGCTGGAGGACCACCGCACTTCGGGGTGCGCGGCAGGCCCGCCACTGCGCAGGGCTTACTTGAGCGGTTCGAGCACGCTCACAGGCGGGTTCTTCTTGAAGGCTTCAGCCACCACGGTCTGCTCGGGGCTCATGCATTCGTCTGCCAGACGCTGGCCCAGCCGCTGGTTCATGAGCATCGATTTGTTGGCGATCTGCAACCATACGGCACCGCCCCGTGCATCTTCCAGCCGCACGGCCCCGGTGGTGGTTGCCACGGGCGACATGAAGTACTTGAAGCCCTTGCCCTCGACATGAAAGCGGCCGGGGCTGGTGGGTTCGGGCGTGACGGTGACAAACGCGCCCAGCTCGCAGGGCATCCGGCCTACGTGCACACGCTCCGATATCGCCAACTCTTCAGGCGAGAGGGCCGCCTCGGCTGCGGCGATACCGGTGGCCACCTGATTGGCGGCACTTTTGAGCTGCTCGCGGCTGCTGAGTGGCTCGGCCTTGGCCACGACGGCCTTCCTAGGTGCGGAGTTGGCACCGTCATTACCCGACGATTTGACTTCAGATTTCGACACCGGCTTGACCGCCGCCTTTGCGGCAGGCTTGGCCGAAGACGGGGGCGCGGTCGCCGACTGCGCCAATGCCAGACCAGGCGCCACAAGGATGAGGGCGGAGACAAGGAAGGTCTTCATGGGGATTTCCTGCGTTGAAAGATTCAGGCCGATTCAGGAATAAACCGCGCTGGTCGGGTCATCGAACCAGTGGCGAACCGACACCGGCAGCGGGCGCGCGGTCTGATGGGCGCGTTCCAGCACCTGCCAGTAAAAACGATAGCTCGCGCGGTCGTGCAGGGTGCCATGGTGATTGATGGGGGCCCAATCAGCAGCTTCCGCAGCCGCTATTATTCTTGAAGCATCTTCAATATCATCCCGCTGCGGCGCAAATGCTTCCAGGATAGGCCTGATCTGCGCCGGATGGATACTCCACATGCGGGTAAAGCCCATCTCGCCAGCGGCACGACCAGCCGCAGCGCGCATGGCCTCGGTATCGGAAAACTCGGTCACCACGCAATGCGATGGGACCTTGCCATGGGCGTGGCAGGCGGCCGCAATTTCCAGTTTGGCTCGCACAACCAGCGGATGAGAAAACTGCCCCGCGGAGCTCATGCCATGCGCCGGAATCGCGCCGCCATGGGCCGATACGAAGTCCATCAGGCCGAAGCTCAGGCTTTGCACGGCAGGGTGCGCGGCGATCTCGAACGCGCGGTGTACCGCAGCCGGCGATTCAATCAAGGCGTGCACGGGCAGGTGGGAGGCTCCCGCCGCAGTGAGCGCATGTTCCACGCGCAGCAAGTCATCCACCGACTCGACCTTGGGCACCATGACATGGCACAGCCGATGCCCGGCCTCGGACGCGATGATGTCCACATCGCTGGCAAATGCCGGGTGGTCCACCGCATGGATACGGACCGCCACACGCGCACCGGGCCCGGCTTCGTTCGCAAGCCGGGCTACCAGACGGGCATGCTCGGCCTCCATGCCTACGGGCGCGCCGTCTTCGCAATCGAGGGTGACGTCAAACACGCAGAAACCGAATTCGCGCGTCATCTCGGCTTGTAGCTGCAGGCTTTTTCTCATCCGCGCCGCCACCCCGCTGTAGTGATCGCACACGGGAAGCAGATGGCTGCGCGCCTGCGGCCCCAGCAGAATGTCACGCGGATGCGGCCGGGTAAGCGGGATTGCAGCGCCAGGCCCCTGCGGGGGGCACTCGGCGGCCCTGGGGCCCG
>JBKCTS010000266.1:0-13695 GCA_046318695.1 Acidovorax sp. | reverse complement strand
AGGGAAGGTTGCCGCGGTCCCAAAGAGAGGACTTGTAGCTGGAGTTCTTGCCGCTCTGACGGGCCAGTTCGGTCGATGCCCAGTAGGCGTAGTAGCAGATGGCCTCCATCGACTTGTCGGCGAACTCCACGGCCTGCTGCGAGGCGTAGGGAATGCGCAGTTCATACAGGCTGTCTTGGAAAGCCATGACGCCCAACCCTACCGGACGGTGGCGCAGGTTGGAGTCACGCGCCTTCTTCACGGCGTAGTAATTGATGTCGATGACGTTGTCGAGCATGCGCATCGCCACCGTGATGGTGCGCTTGAGCTTGTCATGGTCGATCCGGCCATCCTTCAGATGCTGCAGCAGGTTGACCGAACCGAGGTTGCACACGGCGGTTTCGGTGTCGCTGGTGTTGAGCGTGATCTCGGTGCACAGGTTCGACGAGTGCACCACGCCAGCGTGCTGCTGGGGCGAGCGCACGTTACAGGCGTCCTTGAACGTGATCCAGGGATGCCCTGTTTCGAACAGCATCGTGAGCATCTTGCGCCATATGTCGGTGGCCTGCACGGTCTTGGACGGCTTGATCTCGCCGCGGGCGGCCTTTTCTTCGTAGGCCACATAAGCCTTTTCGAATTCGGCGCCAAACAGGTCATGCAAATCGGGCACGGTCGATGGCGAGAACAGGGTCCAGGTGCCTTTCTCCATGACACGGCGCATGAACAGGTCGGGAATCCAGTTGGCCGTGTTCATGTCGTGGGTGCGGCGGCGGTCATCGCCGGTGTTCTTGCGCAGCTCCAGGAACTCCTCGATATCAAGATGCCAGGTTTCCAGATAAGTGCAGACTGCGCCCTTGCGCTTGCCACCCTGGTTGACGGCCACGGCCGTATCGTTCACGACCTTGAGAAATGGCACCACGCCCTGGGATTCGCCATTGGTGCCTTTGATGTGACTGCCCAGGGCGCGCACGCGCGTCCAGTCATTGCCTAGCCCCCCGGCGAACTTGGAGAGCAGCGCGTTTTCCTTGATCGATTCATAGATACCGTCCAGGTCGTCCGGCACCGTCGTCAGGTAGCAGCTGGACAGCTGCGAACGCAGCGTCCCGCTGTTGAACAGAGTGGGCGTGCTCGACATGAAGTCAAAAGAAGAAAGTACTTCATAGAACTCGATGGCGCGCGCCTCGCGGTCCACCTCGTTGAGGGCCAGGCCCATGGCCACACGCATGAAGAATGCCTGGGGCAGTTCGATGCGGGTCTTCTTGACATGCAGGAAGTAGCGGTCGTAGAGCGTTTGCAGGCCGAGGTAGTCGAACTTCAGGTCGCGGTCGACCTTGAGGGCGGCGCCCAGGCGCTGCAGGTCGTACTGCTGCAGACGCTCGTCAAGCAGGTCGTTTTCTACGGCCTTGTGGATGAACTGCGGGAAATAGTCCACATAAGCTTGGCCCATATCGGCCTGGGCGACCTCGTGGCCAAGCACCTCGCGCACGATGGTGTGCAACAGGAGGCGCGCCGTGGCGTAGGTGTAGTCAGGGTCTTTCTCGATGAGCGTGCGAGCGGCCAGAATGGAGGCCTTGTACACCTCGTCCATCGGCACTCCGTCGTACAGGTTGCGCATGGTTTCTGCAACGATCGGATCGGCCTTCACATCAGCACCAAGATCCACACACGCCGACTCAATCAAGCTTTGCAGACGCCCCAGATCCAGAGCTACGCGCTCACCGCGGTCCAGCACATGCAGCAATGGGGCGGATACGGCTGGTGCTTGCTGCTGGGAAAGGCGCGCGCGTTCCTGGGTACGGCGTTCCCGATACAGCACATAGGCGCGTGCGATTTCGTGGTGTCCGCCGCGCATCAGGCCCAGCTCCACCTGGTCCTGTACATCTTCAATGTGGAAGGTTCCGCCACCGGGCCGCGAGCGCATCAGAGCACGGGTCACGTTTTGAGTCAGGGTATCCACCACCTCACGGACGCTTGCAGACGCCGCCCCCTGGGCGCCGTGCACTGCCAGAAACGCCTTCATCATGGCCACAGCGATTTTCTGGGGCTCAAACGGCACCACTGCTCCATTACGGCGAATGATCTGGTACTGCGCGAATGCCGAAGTGACCGTTGGAGCTGGGGCACTCAAGGAGGGCAGCCCAGCCATAGGGTCGTGCAGGGGTGAAGGCGTGTTCAATACAGCGTGCATGGATTTCCTCTTATGTGGGCTGTCTGGGGCGGGCCGCGTGGCCGCCGGGGGCGGATGCGCTTGAGATTGCTGCACACTATATATGGTGTGCAGAAGGCGTTCAAGACACTACCGGTAGTGTACCGATCGAAATTGCAACAAAAGTTGAAACGGACTGTAGAGAGGCTATTGACCATGGAATGGGCGCGCTGCACAAGCCCTTTATGCATGCAGTTTTGACCCGACAGATCCGCGCTAGCTCAGGCCGCGCAAGACGATTTCATGCCGTGACCTGCGCCAATGCTAGGCTTGTCAAAATCCGGGGATGAGAGGATTATTTTTGGCAGCTGACGCGCAGCTGCCACGCGGGATCACAAGGCACTGATGCCAACGATGCTGGTCCCGACTGGAAACCGACCTGCCGGCCAGCCCAACAACCGCTGTAGCAGCAGCCAGTCAAACCCATCCCCTGGGTCTTTCTTGCGATCAGGGGCAACATGCTCATGTCCCGCGATGTACCCGACGGGATAGCGAACCGCGATGGCACGACATAGCCCGGCCAAGGTTTCGTACTGGGGCTTTTCGAACGTTGAGCCCTCCAGGCCTTCCAGCTCGATGCCGATGGAATCATCATTGCACTGTGGGCGTCCCCGATAGATGGAGGCCCCGGCGTGCCAGGCGCGACGGTCGCAGTCAACAAACTGGGTCAGGCGCCCACACCGGTCGATCAAGAAATGGGCGGAGACTTCCAGCCCCCGGATGGTCTGAAAATAGGGATGAGCGTCCCAGTCGAGCGTGTTGGTAAACAGCCGATGTATGGAATCGCCGCCAAACTCGCCGGGCGGAAGACTGATGGAATGCACCACAATCAGATCGACCTCGGCGCCGACCGGCCGACGACCATGGTTGGGCGAATCCACGCGCATGGCACCGCGGTACCAGCCGTCGGCCCAGTCCCCAGGGCTGTGAGCGCTTGCTCTATCCGATGTCTTCATTGGGATCAGGGTCTCCGGGCAGCGCAATATTCAAGCGCGCAATACGGTAGCGAATCTGCCTCAGGCTGATGCCCAGGCGGGCCGCCGTAGCCGTGCGGTTGAAGTTCGCCTCGCGCAGCGCCCGCACCAGAATGTCGCGCTCCTGCTGGTCGAGCCACGCCTGCAAGTCATTGGGAAGCAGTGCGGTGCCGCCCATGCTCGGCTGCAGCGGGGCATGGTCTGTCATCGAAACTGGGCTGGCCGCTGCCGCGCCCCCTGTGACGCCACCCAGCGCGGCATCCGAAGGGGTTGGGGCTGGCGCAGAACGCAGGGTAACGCCCTCATTCGATACGACTGGCCAGTCCACCTGGAGTTCTTGCCCATCACTGAGCGCCACGGCGCGGTGTAGTAGGTTCTCGAGTTCGCGAACGTTACCCGTGAGCGGATGGGCAGCTATCGCATCAAGGGCCCGGGCGGTGAGTGCCGGAACCGGCATGCCAGAGTCCTGTGAAATGCGCTTAAGCAGGGAGGTGCACAGCGCCGGTAAGTCTTCCCGCCGTTCGCGCAGCGGGGGAATGACGATCTCGATGACATTCAAGCGGTAGTACAAGTCCTGTCGGAAACGCCCGGACTGAACATCAGCCGCAAGGTCTCGGTGCGTGGCGCTGACGATGCGTACGTCAACCGTTTCTTCCTGGGTGGAACCCAGGGGTCGCACACTCCGCTCCTGGATGGCCCGCAGCAGCTTGGACTGCATTGCCAGGGGAAGGTCACCGATTTCGTCGAGAAAAAGCGTGCCGCCACGCGCGGCCTGAAAGTATCCGTCGCGGTCCTGCGCTGCACCGGTATACGAACCCTTGCGGGCACCAAAGAACTCGGCTTCGAGCAAGTTTTCAGGGATGGCGCCACCGGTGACTGCGACCAGCGGCCCGTCGGCCCGCTGACTGCACGCATGCAACGCCTGTGCGACGAGTTCCTTGCCGGTACCCGATTCGCCGTGAATCAGCACTGGAGCCATGCCGCGCGATACCTTGAGAACGCGCTGCTTGACGTTGTGCATCGCCTCGGATTCACCCACCAGCCGACTCAAAGCTTGGGCGGTGTTCGGCGAGTCCACATCAGCCGCCGCGCCGTTGCGGCTCTGGTTGCCGCCGTTGCGAGGGACCCGCGGCGCCGGCACCCCGCCGGTGCCCTGAACCGCGGAGGCAACTACGGAACGAAACTGTTTGAGATCCACCGGCTTGGTCAGATAGTCGAAGGCCCCTGATCGCAAGGCCTCGACCGCGTTATCTGCCGAGCCGTAAGCCGTCATCACAACACAGCGCTCCCGGCGCTGCTGATCCCGCAGGTCCAGCAGCAGTTCCATGCCAAAGCCATCGGGCAGCCGCATGTCGGTAATCACGGCGTCGAACTTGTGATCACGAAGCTGTTCTCGCGCCTCCTGCAAGGTGGACGCGGTCTCAACCCGGTATCCCTCCCGCAGCAGCGTCAGCTCGTAAAGCGTGCGCAGATCGGGTTCGTCATCGACAACAAGAATGGAAGCGACAGGTGCAGTCATTGCAATTCGGGTCAGACCACAAAGGTATCAAATAGCGTGGCCGATTCGGAGGGGCGGGTCGTACGCCGAAATGCTACCGTGAAGGCATTACCGCCAACGTCGCCTAGCGTCGTTGCGCGCGTCAGGCGCTGGTAGCTGATGGTGGCACCGTGCCGGTTACACAGTTCCCGGCAGATGTACAGACCCAGACCGCTGGAGCGGCTCTCGGACGAAAAAAAAGGTTCGAAGAGATGTCTTTCCACAGATCGGTCTAGGGGCGCACCGTCACTCCAGACCTGCAGGTGCACTTGGCCGGTGGGCAGGATACGGGTCGTCAGGCGCAGTGAGTCGGGTTCGTTTCCCATATGGCGCAGCGCGTTATCCAGCAAATTGACCAGGACGCGTCGCAGGTGTTCGGGGTCGAATTCCACCTGGGTCGAGGCGGTCGCAAGTATGACCGTCGCGCGGCGCCTTTGTGGCTCCTGATCATGCCAATCCTGCCAGATCTGAGCCACCGTTTCGTCCAACTGCACCGTAGACGCCGGCGCGTGGCTTATCTGGTGCTGCACGCGTGCAATGTCCAGCACCTCTTCAGCGATGCGCGCCAAGCGGTCGGCGTTTTGCTGCACCATGTGTGTGAGCCGCTTATGGGCCGGGTCGGTCAGTTCTTCCTCGAGCAGGGCGTTGGCCTGGACAATGGCTGCCAGGGGATTGCGGATTTCATGGGCCACTGCTGCGGACATGCGGCCCATGGCTGCCAGCTTTTCCGTGCGCAGGCGGGCTTCCATCTCGCGCAGGTCGTGCAGAAACATGACGCACAGACGCTCGCTCTGCGGCTGCCCCGCAACGTCGGGAGTCGCAGTCAGCCAGGTTCGCACCCGCAGGCCCAGGGGACTTTGGCCAGGATGCAAAAGATCTGCATCGGCCGTCTGCGGCTCCTCGCGGCGAAACGTCCGCCGCGCCAGCAGTACCAGAGGTTGCCATGGCGGATCGGAATCCAGTGAAAAGGGCGGATCCAGGAGCAGTGATTTGCCAAGCAGGTGCAGGCCAGCCGGGTTGGCAAGCCGCACCACATCGTTTTCATCTACCACCAGCACCCCATCGGTCAGGTTCTGGATGACCAAGGCACTGACCTGCGACTGCACGCGCGCCGCGATCTGGCTTTGCTCCGCAACCTTCTGCTCCCGCACAAGGCGCGCAGCCAGTTGGTGAACGAGGTAGGTGACAACAAAGTAGCCCGCGCCAGTGAGTGCGCTTTGAAGATAGCGCGACGCATCGTCTCCGGCGCCTGCATGGCCCTGCCACCACGCCCACCCCAGCAGCAACAGCGAAACAGCGGCGGTAGTGCTCAGCGCAAGCATGAGTGTTCCCAACACCGCGGCCATGAGTATCGGCAGTCCTAACAGCGGGGTGTAGTTCATGGCGCTAGCCTGCAGCAACTGCAGGATGGCGATGGTTGCCAGGTCAAGCCCGACTGAGGTCAGCCACTGCGGTCCGACGCCACCGCTCGGTGGGGTGTCTCGGGCCAGTACACGCAGCAATACCGTGGCAAGCAGGTAGGTACCGCAAACCAGCAGCACTGTGAACGGGCCGGACTGGTTCACGGCCTGACCGACGCCCTGCAATATGAGCAGGACCAGGGCCATCATCACCCGCGCGGTGAGAAAGCCCCTCCACAAACGCACGAAGGGTGCTTCGGTCGGCGGCGATGCGCCCAGAGGGGCGCTGACCAGGGTTGAGGCCATCGTTCAGGCGGCCCCGCGGTCGCGGTGCTCGGAGCTGCAAAACGTGTGGCCGGCAAGCCTGATCGCATCAGCTTGGGGCACATGCACGCCGCAGTATGCGCAGGCGACCATGTCCTGGGGTGGTACCGGCGGGTGACTTGCCTTGCCGGAAGGTGTCCCATCGGCCGAGCGCCGGCTGCGCCAGATGCCGAAGGCCACCACGAGAACCACCAGCAACACGAGGTATTTCATGCCGCACGTCCCAAGATCACTTCCAGCACAAAGCGCGAGCCCACATAGGCCAGCATCAGCAGGGCTGCCCCCGCATAAAGCACCCGCACGGCGCTGCGGCCCCGCCAGCCAAATCGGGCACGGCCCAGCAGCAGCGTCGCGAAGGTGAACCAAGAGAGAGCCGAAAACACGGCCTTGTGATCCCAGCGCCAGGCGCGGCCATACAGCGTCTCGCCAAAGACGAGGCCAGCGACCAACGTGGCAGTGAGCAGCACAAAGCCTGCTGTGACGAACCGAAAGGTCAGCCGTTCAAGAGTCAGCAAGGGAATCCCGCTGTGGGTGTCTTGCGCCTGACGGATATGCCGCTCGGCGCGCGTCATCAGCCAAGCGTGTACCACCGCCGCGGCGAAAAGGCCATAGCAGGCAATGCCGAGCGCCAGATGCAGCGGCAACCATCCCGAGGCTGACACTTGTAGCGGCTGGCCCGGGAACAGCCGCGCCAGGACCACAGCGACTGCGCCCAACGAGGCCAGCATCCAGCGCGAACGCATTTGCGGAAAAAGCTGCCGTTCGACTGCATAGACCGTGAGCACAAGCCAGGCGGTCATGGAAAGGGCGGGCGCAAAGCCGAACTGCGGCGATTCGCCCCACAAGCCCCACACGAGCACCGTGGCGTGCAGCACCCAAGCGACCAAGAGTGCATTGCGCGCCGCTGTCTCGCCCAGTGGCTTGGCCGCCAGCGCGGGTATGGCGTATGCCACCGCGGTTGCCAGGGCCAGCAGCCAGGTGACGGGTGATGCACTGGGTAAAATCATGGCTCGAGTTTAGAGCGTGTTGGGCAGCTTTCTGCATCCGCGCCAGATTGATGCTGACGCATGAGCCGCTATCGTTGTCCCATACTGGTTGGGCAAAGGCTTGCGCTGTGCGCCAGTTGGTGCCCATGCCCTGCGCATGGTCCGGGTCTCCAATGCGTTGCGCGCCCTGAGCTATCGTCACTGTTTTCGCCCTGCCGCCTGATTGGCGGCCAGCCCGACGCAACGCTGCGCCAGCACCACCGGATCACACCCATGGCCTCCGCACTCACCGACAAACTCACGCGCCTCGTCAAGCAGATGCGTGGCCAGGCTCGCCTCACCGAATCCAACGTACAGGACATGCTGCGCGAAGTGCGCATGGCCCTGCTGGAAGCCGACGTGGCGCTGCCTGTCGTGCGCGACTTCATCGCCCGCGTGAAGGAAAAGGCGCTAGGCCAGGAGGTACTGGGCTCGCTCAAGCCGGGGCAGACGCTGGTCAGCATCGTCAACCGTGAACTGGCCGCCACCATGGGCGAGGGCGTGGCCGACATCAACCTGGCCACCCAACCGCCCGCAGTGATCCTGATGGCTGGCCTGCAGGGCGCGGGCAAGACAACGACCACGGCCAAGCTGGCCAAGCACCTGATCGAAAAGCGCAAGAAGAAGGTACTGACCGTGTCGGGCGACGTGTACCGACCTGCTGCCATCGAGCAGCTCAAGACCGTGACGAAGCAGGCAGGCGCCGATTGGTTCCCGAGCACGCCGGACCAGAAGCCGCTGGAAATTGCCCATGCGGCGCTCGATTACGCGAAAAAACACTATTTTGATGTGCTGCTGGTGGATACCGCCGGCCGCCTGGCTATCGACGAAGCCTTGATGAAGGAAATCAAGGATCTGCACGCCGCGCTCAACCCGGTGGAGACCCTGTTCGTGGTCGATGCCATGCAGGGCCAGGATGCCATCAACACCGCCAAGGCGTTCAAGGAAGCGCTCCCACTCACCGGCATCGTGCTGACCAAGCTCGACGGCGACTCACGCGGCGGGGCGGCCCTGTCGGTGCGGCAGATCACGGGTGCGCCCATCAAATTTGCGGGTGTGTCCGAGAAGATCGACGGTCTGGAGGTGTTCGACGCCGAGCGCCACGCGGGCCGCATTCTGGGCATGGGCGACATCGTGGCGCTGGTGGAGCAGGTGACCGCAGGTGTGGACATCGAAGCCGCGCAGAAGCTGGCCGCCAAGGTCAAGAGCGGAGACGGCTTTGACCTGAACGACTTTCTGTCGCAGATCCAGCAGATGAAGCAGATGGGCGGGCTCTCGAGCCTGATGGACAAGCTGCCGTCCCAGCTCACCGCCAGGGCCGGGGCCGTGGACCTGGACAAGGCCGAAAAAGACATCAAGCGCAAAGAGGGCATCATCCAGAGCATGACGCCGCTGGAGCGCCGCAAGCCCGACCTGATCAAGGCCACCCGCAAGAAGCGCATTGCCAACGGGGCCGGTGTGCACGTTCAGGAAGTCAACCGCCTGCTCAAGGAATTCGAGCAGATGCAGGGGATGATGAAAAAGATGAAGGGCGGCGGCCTGATGAAGATGATGAAGAAAATGGGCGGCATGTAGGGCCTGGGCGGCGGGGGCATGCCCAAGATGCCCTTCTGACGCTGAATTTGAGTTTTTCGCCGCTGTGGTGGACCGACAAACCCTGAGAGCCTTTTGACACGCATCTTGCAGGATGCGTTGCGATCCAAAAAACTTTGCACAAGGCGCCAAACGCAGCCGGGCTTGCCCCCTGCAAGGCGCGGCAACGCGCAGTAACGCCTTATTGGCGCAACCCGAAGGGATCAGCCCGCAGCAGCCAACACGCCTTCTTGCGTGCGGACTTGCGCCCGCAGCGTGTACGCCTTGGCCTCGGTGATCTGGACGTCCACCATCTTCCCGATCAGGCGGGGGTGGCCCGCGAAGTTCACCACGCGGTTGCATTCGGTGCGGCCCATTAACTCGGTGGCGTCGCGCTTGGAGGCCCCTTCGACCAGGATGCGCTGCACCGTGCCCACGCGGCTTTCGCTGATGTACTTGATGTTGGCGTTGATCACCCCCTGCAGGTGCTGCAGGCGGCGCAGCTTCACGTCGTGCGGCGTGTCGTCGTGCAGGCCTGCGGCGGGGGTCCCGGGGCGCGGGCTGAAGATAAAGCTGAAGCTGTTGTCAAAGTGAATGTCGTCAATCAGCTTCATCATCTTGTTAAAGTCGTCTTCAGTCTCGCCGGGGAAGCCTACGATAAAGTCGCTGCTCATGGCCAGATCGGGGCGGATGGCGCGCAGCTTGCGCACCGTGCTCTTGTATTCCATAGCGGTGTAGCCGCGCTTCATGGCCATCAGGATGCGGTCGCTGCCGTGCTGCACCGGCAGGTGCAGGTGACTGGCGAGCTTGGGCAGCCTGGCATAGGCCTCGATCAGCCGGGGCGTGAACTCGTTGGGGTGGCTGGTGGTGTAGCGGATACGCTCAATGCCGGGAATGTCGGCCACATACTCCAGCAACAAGGCAAAGTCAGCGATCTCTGCCGTGCCGCCCATCTTGCCCAGGTAGGCGTTCACATTTTGGCCTAGCAGGGTGACCTCCTTGACGCCCTGGTCGGCCAGGCCCGCCACTTCGACCAGCACGTCATCCAACGGGCGGCTCACCTCCTCGCCCCGGGTGTAAGGCACCACGCAGTAGCTGCAGTATTTGCTGCATCCCTCCATGATCGAGACGAAGGCGCTGGCGCCCTCAACCCGGGCTGGTGGAAGGTGGTCGAACTTCTCGATCTCGGGGAAGCTGATATCCACCTGGGGCTGGTCCAAGCGCTCGCGCTCGCTCAGCAGCTCGGGCAGGCGGTGCAAGGTCTGCGGGCCGAACACCACGTCCACATAGGGCGCGCGCTTGATGATTTCTGCGCCTTCCTGGCTGGCCACGCAACCGCCCACGCCAATCTTCACACCACGGGCCTTCAGGTGCTTGATGCGGCCCAGATCGCTGAAAACCTTCTCCTGCGCCTTCTCACGCACCGAGCAGGTGTTGAAAAGGATAAGGTCTGCTTCGTCCACGTTCTGCGTAGGCTCGTAGCCTTGTGCGGCGTGCAGTACGTCGGCCATTTTGTCCGAGTCGTACTCGTTCATCTGGCAGCCGAAGGTCTTGATGAATACTTTGGGGGCCATGGCGGGCTCGCTTTGCAATCGGGAAAGACAGGCACACCGCCATCAGTGGTGTGCTGCTGGTGCAGGCGGCCCGGGGGGGCCGCCTGGCGGATCACTTCTTGATGAGATCCGAGTCCGCGCGGTAGTTGCGGTCCACCCCATCGGTGGCGCCCTTTCGGGGCAGATCGGCCTCGCTTTGCGTCAGGATCCAAGCCGTGTGCAGCATGCCGGTGCTCGGCTCGATCACATAGTTGACCTTGAAGGTCTGCCCGATCACGGTGTGGGCCATGACCAGGGTGTTCTGCGGGCTGAACAGGCGCAAGCCGGGCGCCATGCGGATGGGCTGGCCGTTGAGCCGGGCCTCTTGGACGCTGGTAACGGTGAGCGCGCCACGCAGCGCAGCCTCGGGAAAACTACGCACCAATCCCATGCCAGACGGCACCTGCTGCGCGTGGGCACTGGGCGTCAGGGCAAAAGTGCTGGCCCCAATCAGCGACGCCAGTACCAGCGTGTGAAGCCCGCGGCCGGCGAGAATGGGGATCGATTTGTTGTGTATGCAGCGGTTCATGGTGTTCATCCAGGGGCTGAGTGCGCGATTCTACGTTGCCCCCGCGTGAAACCCCGTGGCGCCCCCGGATCCCCGAGCCGTCGCCCGCTCAATGCCTGTGCGCCGGGGGGGGTGCACTGAGACGCCCAATGCAAAAAACCCACGGTGCCAAGGCGCTGTGGGTTTTGAATGTGGTGGTCGTAGGTGGACTTGAACCACCGACATCAGCATTATGAATGCTGCGCTCTAACCAACTGAGCTATACGACCCGAGCCGCAAATTATAGAACAAAACTTATTGGTGAGTGAAGCTCGCAGGGCGCTTGTTCACAAAAGCGTCCATGCCCTCCTTCTGGTCCTGCGTGGCGAACAGCGCGTGAAATAGCCTGCGTTCAAACATCACGCCGTCGGCCAGAGAACCCTCGAAGGCGCGGTTCACGGACTCCTTGGCGGCCATGACGGCAATCTGCGAGAAACCCGCGATCGTGATGGCTGCGCCCAAAGCTTCGTCCAGCAGCTTGTCAAAAGGAACGACCCGGCTGACCAAGCCTGCACGCTCGGCCTCCGCGGCATCCATCATGCGGGCCGTGAGCGCCCTGTCCATGGCCAAGGACTTGCCCACGGCGCGGGGCAGCCGCTGGGTGCCGCCTGCACCGGGGATCACGCCCAACTTGATTTCGGGCTGACCAAACTTTGCGTTGTCAGCCGCGATGATGAAGTCACACATCATGGCCAGTTCGCAGCCGCCGCCCAGCGCAAAACCACTGACCGCAGCAATGACGGGCTTGCGCACCGAGCGGATGGCTTCCCAGTTGCGCGTGATGTAGTCGCCCTTGTAGGCGTCGGCAAAGCTGTATTTGGCCATGGCGCCAATGTCTGCGCCCGCTGCAAACGCCCTCTCGCTGCCCGTGATGATGATGCAGCCGATTTTCTCGTCCGCGTCGAAGGCCTTGAGGGCAGCGCCCAACTCATTCATCAACTGGTCATTGAGTGCATTGAGCTGCTTGGGCCGGTTCAGGGTGACGATGCCGACCTGTTCGGCTTCAACACGAACCTCGATGGTTTCGTAGGGCATGGGATCTCCTTGGACTGAGGTTGGCTCAGGAAATTAACGGGTTGAATATAGCGAAATGGCGCGTCTGGCGCGTCACGGCCCCGCGGTTGCGCCCAGCCAGCGCGCAACGGCTGCAGGGTCGGCAACCGACAAGCTCACCGTATCGGGCAGTTCGGGTTTGGCCTGCGGCGGTTTACGGGTCTTCGCCTCCGTCTGCCTCGCCACCGGCATGTCGAGGGCAAGCCGCAGGATGCGGCCGTCTCGCGCAACCATCGCTGTCACGGCCTTGGCGGTACCGCAGTAGAAAGCCACATCGTCGAGCTTGCTCACGCGCCAGGCACTGCCCCCGCATTCCACCGCCAGCCATTCATCGCCTGCGGCCATCCCCGCCTTTTCTGCGGCCCCACCGCGCAGTACCGTCTTGATCTGGATGCTGTGGCTCTCCTGCACCCGGATACCCAGTCGCTGCGCCAGTTGTGCGGTCTCCGCCTTGAGGCGCACGCCGTTCTTTTCCAGCAGATCGCCCAGCGCAAGCTCTGCCGTGCTGTGCGCCCACTGCGCGATCTCAGCATCGAACGACCGGCCACCCTGCTCCCGCAAGACGGCGCGCAGGTGGTCTTCGGTCATCAGGCCACCAGGGCAGCGCTGCCACAGCCCCCGCATGACATCATCCAATGTGGTTTTGCCCTCGCTGCGCAGCGTCATATCGAGGCAAAGGGCTACCAGCGCGCCTTTGGTGTAGTAGCTCACCGTGGTGTTCGGCGTGTTCTCATCCTGGCGGTAGTACTTCACCCAGGCATCGAAGCTGGCCTGCGCCACCGTTTGCACTTTGCGTCCGGGAGTCTGGAGCACCTGGTTGATCGTCTTGGTGAGCAGCTTGAGGTACGCGGCATCGTCGATGAGTCCCGCGCGACGCAGCAGCAGGTCGTCGTAGTAGCTGGTGAAGCCTTCAAAAAACCAGAGCAGCCCGGTGTAGTTCTCGCGCCCGAAATCCAGCGAAGCAAACTCGGCCGGACGAAGCCGCTTGACATTCCATGTGTGGAAATACTCGTGGCTGATCAGCCCCAGCAGGGTGGTGTAGCCATCGCTGGTGCGCCGCTCGCCCAGGCGTGGCAGGTCGCGGCGTCCGCAGATCAGTGCCGTCGAATTGCGATGTTCCAGGCCGCCATATCCGTCACCAACGGCGTTGAGCATGAACACATAGGAGCGAAACGGCGGCCTGGCACCCCCATGCCAGAAGGCAATGGCGGTCTCGCAGATTCTTGGGGCATCCGCCAGCAGTCGCTTGCTGTCAAACGACGGGGCCGCCCCCGCCACGACGAATCGGTGCGGCACGCCTGCCGCCATGAAGCGACCGGTCCAGAAACAGCCCAACTCAAACGGGCTATCGACCAGCTCTTCAAAGTTGGCTGCGCCGTAAAGTCCAAAGCCTCGTTTGTCAACGGCGATCGGATCAAGCCCGGTGGCGACAGACCACTGCGCCGTTGCCTGTGTGCTGGCGATCTCGATGCTGTGGGCCTCATGT
>JBKCTS010000265.1:0-1514 GCA_046318695.1 Acidovorax sp. | reverse complement strand
GCCAAGGGCTCCCCACCACGGCCAGTTGTTCGCCAAACAGGCGCTGCCCGCCCTGCGCGCCCGGGCCGGGCAGGCTGTAGCGCAGCGCAAGGTCCACGTCGGAGGTCTCCAGGTCCACCGGCACATCGCTGGCGTCGATGCGGATGTCAACACCGGGGTTGTCGCGCTGGAACGCCTCCATCCGCGGAATCAGCCACATGGATGCAAAGCTCGCCCAGGTGGTGATGGCCACGCTGCGGCGCCCCGCGGCCTGGCGCGCCAGGCGCACTGCCGCATCCATGCGTTCCAGCGCGGGCGCCACGGCGCGCTGCAACTGTGCGCCAGCGCCGGTCAGCTCCACCGCGCGGGTGTGGCGCAGAAACAGGGGCACGCCCACCTCGTCTTCCAGCGCCTGGATCTGGCGGCTCACGGCCGATTGGGTCAAAGCCATCTCGTCGGCAGCGGCCCGGAAGTTCAGGTGCCGGGCCACGGCCAGGAAGGCGCGCCAGTGGCCCACGGCGACCGGGCGGGTGCGTTGGATGGCGGGGGCATGGGGGTGGTCGGACATGGCGCGGCGTTGGGTGTATTCATGCGATCTTCGCATCAATAGCGTAGCGCGTTTTCATTGGACGCAAAAGGTCCGCAGCCGGATGATTGAACTGCATCACAGCCCTTAGTGGCAGAAAGGAGTTCCCCATGCCCAGCCATGACGTTCCCGCATCGGCACCTCCCGTTGGATCCGCCAGCCCCATCCGCCCTGCCAGCCTGCCGGCGGGCTGCTGGAAGCTCCAGGCGCGCCGCGCCCTCTCTTTGCGCCCGCGTCGGCCTGGGGTGTTGGCCATTGCCCAGGGCCGGGCCTGGGTGACGCTGACCGGGGCTTCGCAGGCCACGCCCGCCGACCATGTGCTGCACGCCGGAGACCGCCTTAGCCTGTTGCCCGGCCAGCATGCGGTGATCGAGGCCTGGGGGCTGCCCGGCGCGGTGGATGCCGCTGCAGCGCTGGCCTTTCGCTGGGACTGCGCCCCACCCGTGGCGTCTTCTGCGGCATTTGCACCCCTGTGCACCGAGGGGGCTGCTGCGGTGGTCGTGTGCTGGGACCGCGCCGTGGCGCAACCCTTGCGCGAGTTGCGCCTGGCCCTGCGGCAGGGCGGCTGCGCCGTGGCGGGTGCTGCAGCCGATGCTGCGGGTGCCATAGGGCGGCTGGTGCTGGGCCTGGCGCGGTTTGCTGCCTACCGCGTGGCTGGGGCGCGGCCGCGCAGGCTGGCACGCCCCTGAAATGCCAACTTCATCAATGAAATAGAGCGGTCACGCACGTCCATCAAGCGCTGGCAGCTTCTTTTTTGATAGCGACTGTTGGAGTGCTTCCAATGGCTTGGGGCCGCCATTGGAGCCGATAATGCGAGCTAGGGAAGCTCTGCATAACCCTCGCGAGGATGCGCTGGTGCGGATCGGGATAGGCCACAAGGCGCTTTTTGTAGCCAATAGCCTGGCTATTGGCAAGAAAAGCAACGCCGTGGACTGCCCGGGCCCGCGCC
>JBKCTS010000264.1:0-7714 GCA_046318695.1 Acidovorax sp. | reverse complement strand
CACATTGCCCATATTGAGGCGCCGCAGGACGGCGGGCCTGCGCTAACCCAGTTCCTCTGCGCAGTGATCGATCAAGGCCCTTTGCTGGCAGAGCGCAACGCCCTGCAGCTAAGCACGCAGGCCCTGCAGCAACGTAATGAGCAGCTTTTTGCCAGCGAAAAACGGCTGGAGGCGGTCATCAACTCCGCGCTTGACGCCATCATCTGCGTGGACCAGCACCAGCGCATCACCGTGTTCAACCCCACCGCCGCCGCCCTGTTCCAGTGCAGCGCCAGCGATGCGCTGGGCACGTCACTACAGCGCTTTTTGCCCGATGCTGCGCGTGCGCTCACGTTTGCGCAGCTCACCACGCAAGCCCTGCTGGGCGAGATGACCGCGCTCACAGTCACCGGCAAGGAACTCGCCGTGGAGGTGAGCGTCTCGTTCGAGCGCCATGCAGAAAGCGTGGGCGGGGGCGAAACCACCACCGTCTTCGCGCGCGACCTGACCGGTCGCAAAAAGGCCGAGGCGCACCGCATCGAACTTGAAGCGCAGCTGCGTGAGTCGCAGAAAATGCAGGCGGTCGGCACCATGGCAGGCGGCATCGCCCATGATTTCAACAACATCCTGGGCGCCATCCTGGGCAATGTGGAACTGGCCAAGGCCGATTGCGCCGCCGGCTCGCCGGTGCTTGAGAGCTTGACGGAGATCGACAAGGCAGGACGCCGCGCACGCGACCTGGTGCGCCAGATCCTCACCTTCAGCCGCAACGAACCACCCCAGCGCACTGCCGTCTCGTTGGCCGACATAGCGCTCGAAACCGAACGCCTGCTGCGCGTCACCCTGCCGCCTGGCATTGAACTGCACATGCGGCTGCCGCCCGGACTGCCGCCCGTGCTGGCAGACGCCACGCAGGTGGAGCAGGCGCTCATCAACCTGTGCACCAATGCCATCCATGCGATCGACAACGGGCGCGGCACGATCCATGTGGATGCTGCAGCCGTTCAGCCAGATCAGCAACTGGGTGAACGTCTTGCGCTGGTGCCAGGCGACTATGTGGCGCTGACCGTGCGAGACAACGGCCCCGGCATGGACGCCGCCACGCTGGAGCGCATCTTTGAGCCATTTTTCACAACCAAGCCGGTCGGCCAGGGTACAGGCCTTGGTCTGGCCGTGGTGCACGGGGTGATGCGCACGCACCAAGGCGCGGTGGACGTGCACAGTGCGCCCGGCCAGGGCGCTCGCTTCACGCTGTACTTTCAGGCAGCACCCGCAGGGGCAGCGCCGCCAGCGCCAGCCGCCCTGCCGGTGGCAGCAGATGCCGTTGCCAGCGCGGCGGACCTCAACCCGACAGACCACACCCCAGAAGCCTCGCGCATGGCCGACAGGCAGTCCCGCCAGCGGCATGTGATGTACGTGGACGATGACGAGGCACTCGTCTTTCTGGTCCAGCGGCTGCTTCGCAGGCGCGGCTACCTGGTGAGCTGCTTTACCGACCCCCACGCTGCCGCAGCCGCGCTGCGCGCCGAGCCGCAGCGCTACGATCTGCTGGTGACCGACTACAACATGCCCGGGTTCTGTGGCGTGGACCTGGTTCTTGAGGCGCGGCGGATACGACCGAGCCTGCCCGTCGCGCTGGCCTCCGGGTACGTGACCACCGAGATCGAGCAGGCGGCCCTGGCGGCAGGCGCGCGCGCACTGATCCACAAACCCAATGATGTGGAAGAACTGTGCGCCACGGTGCAACGGCTGGTGGCGGGCGACGATGTCGCCACGTAACCCACCCACTGCGTCGGCTGGGTTGCTGCCCGCGCCCAGGGCGTGTGCACAACGTTTTGCCGGTGCGAACGAGGCGAAAGGTCCATCCGCAGCGTTGCCAAGTCTCGCTGCGGCTGTGCCCCAGTTTCACCTGGCGCCCGGCCCTCTTGAATCGCAACGCATCTGACAAAAATGGTGTGAATGGACCCTAGCGCCCACGCTGTGTTTGAAGACGCCGACCTGCTGGTGCTGCAAAAGCCCGCAGGCCTGCTGTGCGTGCCAGGGCGCGGCGCGGACAAGCAGGACTGCCTGAGCGCCCGGGCCCAGCAGCGCTGGCCAGGGTCACTGGTTGTGCACCGGCTGGATCAGGCCACATCAGGCCTGGTGCTGATGGCGCGGCACGCCGAGGCACAGCGTCGCCTCAGCCAGGCATTTGCAGAACGCAGGGTTACCAAACGCTACGAAGCCGTCGTGCGCGGGAAGATGCACGCCACGGGCGATCCCGCTGCCGCCCCACCGGGCTGGCAACTCATTGATCTGCCCATCGCCGCCGACTGGCAGCGGCGCCCCTTGCGCGTGATTGACCGCCATGCAGGCAAGCCCAGCCAGACGCACTGGCGCGCCATCGCGTGGGACGAAGCCACCGATACCACCCGCGTCGAACTGGCCCCCTTGACCGGCCGAACCCACCAGCTCAGGGTCCACATGGCTGCCGTGGGGCATGCCATCCTGGGCGATACGCTCTACGCAGCCCCGGCCACACAGGCGCTATCGCCCCGCCTGTTGCTGCATGCAAGCAGCCTGGCATTCACGCACCCCTTCACCGGGGAAGCTGTCGCGTTCACCTGCCCGGCCAGTTTTTGACGCGGCGGCTGAAGGGTGCAAGGCCCTTCAGGTATCTGCGCACCACTGCCGGCGGGCTGCGCTGGCGCGTGCCGATCATGATCCGACACGCGCTGGATGCTCTAGGAGCCTGTCGGACTTGGAAATCGTCGGCTGCAAATCGACCGCAGCGGTCCATTTTTAACCGCCTTTTTGCCCCATAGCTCGGCTATGGGGCTGCAAATTCGGCAAAAACTGTCCTCGCTGGGGCCGATGTTCGCTTTCGACGCTCCAAGTCCGACAGGCTCCTAGCGTTGCATGGCAAGCCTGACCGCCGCCTGCACGGCCAACGGCGACAGTTTCATGGAAGCTGGGCGCATTACGATGGAGCAATGCTCCCAAAACACCTCTACATACTCACCGGCGCCTCGCGCGGCATGGGCCTGGCCATGGCACAGCAACTGCTGCGCAGCGGCAACACCCTGGTGTGCATTGCGCGCGGAACCAGCCCCGACCTCGCCAGCGAAGCCAAGGCCGCTGGCGTCACCGTCGAACAATGGCAGCAAGACCTGTCTGAGGGCGGGCACGCCGCCCTGAGGCTGCACGCGTGGCTGTGCGCCCAGGGGCCGCAAGCCTTTGCCAGCGCCACGCTGATCAACAACGCAGGCGTGATTCCGCGCATTGCCCCGCTGTCGGCCAGCGACGCGGCTGATCTGGCGCACGCGCTGCGCGTGGGGCTGGAGGCGCCGATGCAACTGACCGCCGCCTTCCTGGCTGCCACCGACGCCTGGACACAGGTGCCGCGCAAGGTGCTCAACATCTCCTCGGGTCTGGGCCGCCGCGCCATGGCCTCTCAGGCCGCCTATTGCGCTGCCAAGGCAGGCATGGACCACTTCACCCGCTGCGTGGCGCTGGATGAGGCTGCCAAGCCGCACGGAGCCCGGGTGTGCTCGCTGGCGCCGGGCGTGATCGACACCGACATGCAGGTGCAGCTGCGCGGGGCCGACCCCGCTGCCTTCCCGGACCAGCAGAACTTTGCCAACCTCAAGACGGGCGGCCAGCTCACCTCGCCCGCAGACGCCGCCGCCCGTGTGCTGGCATGGCTTGGGCGGGCAGACTTCGGCGCTACCCCCGTGGCCGACGTGCGCGAAGCATGAGGCGATAGCTACTACTATTTTGATAGCGCAAAATGCAATAGCAACGTGCGCAATCCGTCTTTTTCTCTCAATTTTTTGAAAGGATCTCCCCATGACCCGTGAAGTTGTCGTCGTCAGCGCAGTGCGCACCGCCATTGGCACCTTTGGCGGAAGCCTCAAGGATGTGCCGCCCACCGAGCTCGGTGCCACCGTGGTGCGCGAGTCGCTTGCCCGTGCCAACGTGGACGGCAAGGACGTGGGCCACGTCGTGTTCGGCCATGTGGTCAACACCGAGTCGCGCGACATGTACCTCTCGCGCGTGGCGGCCATCCACGGCGGCTGCGGCGAAGGCACGCCCGCCTACAACGTCAACCGGCTGTGCGGCTCGGGCCTGCAGGCCATCGTGAACGCCAGCCAGTCAATCCTGCTGGGCGATACCGATGTCGCCATCGGCGCTGGTGCCGAAGTCATGAGCCGGGCACCCTTTGCCAGCCTGAACATGCGCTGGGGCGCCCGCATGGGAGACACCAAGATGGTGGACATGATGATCGGCGCCCTGCACGATCCCTTCCACAACTTCCACATGGGCGTCACGGCCGAGAACATCGCTGCCAAATGGGGCATCACCCGCGAAGACCAGGACCGCCTGGCCGTCGAGAGCCACAACCGCGCCGAGCGCGCCACGCAAAACGGGGTGTTCAAGGACCAGATCGTCCCCGTGACCCTCAAGAGCAAGAAGGGCGACGTGCACTACGCCACTGACGAGCATTTCCGCCCCGGCGCCACGATGGACGACCTGGCCAAGCTCAAGCCGGTCTTCGTCAAGGAAAACGGGACCGTGACGGCGGGCAACGCCTCGGGCATCAATGATGCCGCTGCCGCCGTGGTGCTGATGGAAGCCAGTGCCGCCAAGGCCCGCGGCGCCAAGCCACTGGCCCGCCTGGTGGCCTATGCCCATGCGGGCGTGGACCCCAAGTACATGGGCATCGGCCCCGTGCCCGCCACGCAGCTCGCGCTCAAGAAAGCCGGGCTCACGGTGAACGACCTCGACGTGATCGAGGCCAACGAAGCCTTTGCAGCCCAGGCCTGTGCCGTCACCAAAGACCTCGGCCTGGACCCGGCCAAGGTCAACCCCAACGGCTCGGGCATCTCGCTGGGCCACCCCATCGGCGCCACCGGTGCGCTGATTACCGTCAAGGCCATCCACGAGCTGCAGCGCGTGCAGGGCCGCTACGCACTGGTAACTATGTGCATTGGCGGAGGCCAGGGCATCGCCGCGATTTTTGAACGCATCTGACGCCACGGCATCATCAGGCCCACCATCGCGGCCGCCGATGCCGCCCGCACCGGATGGGCACCGCGCGCAGCAGCAAGAATCGGCGATCATCTCGCGCTGCGGGCCGGCCGCACCCTGAACACCACGGAGACAAAGCCGATGATTCGCCCACTGATCACCTTCGCCACGCTGGCCCTCGCCCTGGGCTTGGCGGCGCACGCACAAACAGCCAGCCCGCCAGCAGCGGGCGCCTACCCGAACAAGCCCGTGCGGCTGATCGTGCCCTTCCCGCCCGGCGGCGGCACCGACATCCTCTCGCGCCTGGTCGCGACCAAACTCACCGAAAGCGCCAAGTGGTCGGTGGTGGCAGACAACCGGGCCGGCGCGGGCGGCACCATCGGGATCAGCGAAGCCGTCAAGGCCGCCCCCACGGGGTACGACCTCGTCATGGGCCAGAAGGACAACCTGGTGATCGGCCCCTGGCTCTACAAAAACCTGCCCTGGGACCCGACCAGGGATCTGACCGCCGTGGCCCATGTGGCCTACACGCCGGTGATCATCGCCACCAGCGCCAACTCCAAATACAAAACCCTGGCCGATGTGGTGGCCGCTGCCAAGGCTGCGCCCGGCACCGTCACCTATGGCTCGCCGGGCAACGGCACATCGATACACCTGGCAGGCGATCTGTTCGAGAAGGCTGCCGGCGTCAAGCTGAGCCACATCCCCTACAAGGGCTCCAACCCCGCCCTGATGGATGCACTGGCGGGCAATGTCGATCTGCTGGTGTCGTCAGTGCCCTCGGCCATGGCGCAAATCAAGTCGGGCAAGCTGCGCCCGCTGGCCGTGACTTCGGCCCAACGCAGCTCCTCGCTGCCAGATGTGCCCACCGTGGCTGAATCAGGCTACAAGGACTTTGACGTGAGCACCTGGTACGGCGTGTTTGCCCCGGCTGGCACGCCCGCACCCGTGGTGGCCGCCATCAACGCCGAGGTCAACAAGCTCCTGGCCACCGCCGACATGAAGGCCGCCATCCAGGCCCAGGGTGCCGAGCCGCAAGCGATGACGTCCACGCAGTTCAGCGACCTGCTCAGGGCGGACTATGTCAAGTGGAAGGGCATCGTCGAAGCCTCGGGCGCGAAGATCGAATAGCGTCGCGCTGCCGGGTACCATCGGCCCAATCCGTAACGCCCCCGCGCACGCATGTGGGGGCGTTTTTTTTACAGCCTGCACGGCCCCCGCACCATGACCAGCGACGCCCTCGAACAAGCCCGCACTGCGTTCCTGCAAGGCACTGCCGCATTCGCCGAGCAACGCTTTGATGACGCAGCGCAAGCCTTCTCGCACGCGCTGGCCCTGGCACCAGGGCGCCCGTCCGTGCTGCTCAACCTGGGCGTCACACGGCTGCACCAGGGCCAGCCAGCGGCAGCCCTGCCCTTGCTGGAAGCCGCCACAGCCGCCCTGCCAGATGCCCCTGATGCCTGGAGCGCACTGGCCCTGGCCCAGCACCAGTTGCAGCGCTGGGGCGATTCATCGCGCAGCCATGAGCGCGCGCTGGCGCTGGGTGCCGACTCGGCTGCGCTGCGCTTGCGTCTGGCGGAAAGCCTGTCGCGCCAGGGGCTGGGCACAGCAGCCGTCGCGCACTACGAAAAGGCGCTGGAGGCCGATGACACGCTGATCGAAGCGTGGAGCGCGCTGGGCGATGTGCTGCGCGAAGACGGCCAGCTTGGCCGCGCCGCCGACTGCTACCAGCGCGCCCTGGACCTGGGGGCCGACCCTGCCCTGCACCAGTTTTACCTGGCAGCGCTGCGGCCCCAGGCGCCCCTGGTGGAGGCACCGCGCACCTACGTGCAGTCTTTGTTTGATGGCTATGCCCATGATTTCGAAGACCATCTGGTAGGCCAGCTTGGCTACCAGGGCCACCGCATGCTGATCGGCCAACTGCCGCCGACCTGCCCCGACCATGCCGCGCGCGTGCTGGACCTGGGCTGCGGCACCGGCCTGTGCGCCCCCCTGCTGCGCCCCCGTGCCGGACACCTGACGGGGGTGGACCTGTCGCCCGCCATGATCGACCAGGCACGCGCGCGAGGCCTGTACGACGACCTGCAGGTCAGCGACATCCACGACTTCCTTGCACAACCGGGGCCACCGTATGACCTCATCGTGGCAGCCGACGTGTTCATCTATGTGGGCCCGCTGGAGCGGGCCTTTGAGCTGGCATCACAGCGCCTTAAGCCTGGTGGATGGCTGACCTTCACTGTGGAGGATGCCGCGCACGGGCCCGGGGTGCAGCTCTTGCCCAGCCTGCGCTACGCCCACCGCGAAGACTACCTGCGCGCGCTGGCGCAAACCCATGGGCTGGCGGTACGGCTGGTGCTGGATGCGCCCATCCGCTTTCATGAGCACCAGCCCATTGCGGGCCGCTATGTGTACATGCAAAAAGCCTGAGCAGGCGCGCATCGGCGTGGGCGCCACCTGCGCTCAGTTGCGGACCACCATCACCGGCACGTGCACCATGCTCAGCACCTTCTGCGTGACACTGCCCAGCATCAGCTTTTCGAGCCCGCGGCGGCCGTGTGACCCCATGACGATGAGGTCGATGTCGGAGTCACCCAGCGCCTGCACGATGCCTTCATAGACCGCCTGGTTTTCGCCCACCACCGTGGTCACGGCCACACCTGCGTCGGCCATGGTCTTGCGCGCAGCATCCAGCGCGGCGCTGGCCTCGGCCTTGGCGGCGTTGAGG
>JBKCTS010000263.1:0-2121 GCA_046318695.1 Acidovorax sp. | reverse complement strand
GTGACAATAGGAGACGTCTATTGCACGATGCGCTGCTGCCAAGAATGGAATGGCGGCAAGCAGCGCCACATCACGCGTCATTTTTCTCATAGGAAATCGGCAGGTCGTCAAGATCTTGATGGGCATGGCGCCGAGGTCTATTCTGTTCATACCCCAACATCTGGATTGAGCGCATGAGCACAAAACCCAAACCCCTATGGCTGTTGGCACTCGCCCTTGTTGCGTGCCATGTCTGCGCCGCACCAAAGCCCAGGCCCGCTTTCGTGGGTTCGGATCTGGATGCTGAAGCGTACTTGCTCAACATCAGTGGTGGGGGACGCCCCCAAGGACCCTTGGTGACTTCAATTCCACGAAACTACCCAATCGCTCGGTCAGTCGGCGGGATGAATCTGACGGGAGATCTGAAACTTGAGTCTGCTGGCCTTTTCAAGCTTCAACGCCAAACGTTTGTTCTGATGAACGTCGATTGGCGCAACCGCGGGTTCAATAAGGAGACGGACGAATACGTGAAGTCCCTACTGGGGAAGCCATCAAAGGCAATGTGCGAGGTGCAACTGTCGGATGGCCACCTTGCATGCGTGCTTTATCAGGGAACCGCTAACATCGGAGCGCACATCCTCAGGCAAGGCTGGAAAGGGTGGCAAACGGAGACCGGAGGCCGCCAGGATCCCCATGCCAATACAGAAGCCATCAAGGCTTTGCGTGAAAACAAGGGGGTCTGGGCCGATAAAAACTACTTCCCGGACACCACTTTTCGCAACGCCTATGGCAGCGAAGCCCTGTGGAAGTAGCAATATATAACAGCGCCCCACATACTTCTATATACTTCGCATCATGGTGTCACAAAAAATATATCATCTAAGCACTCCGATCGGCACAGCCATCATTGGCCCTGCCACTATCATGATTATAGGTACAGTCGATGTGATAATCACGACGATGTATTCGTCACAGCGGTTTCTCGGTGGATACCAGCGTGCGCATCGAAGCCCACGACCGCGCCGCTCTGGAGCGGCTGTTGCGCTACTGCGCGCGTCCGCCGTTTTCGATGGAGCGGCTGCGCAAGGCGGGTAATGAATTGATATACCGCTGCGCCAAGCAGCACAGCGAGCCCGCCATTAATCGGCGCGGCCCCAGGACAGACGAACTCACTCTTACACCGCTGGAGCTGATCGACCGCATAGCCGCGCTGGTGCCACCACCACGCACCCACCGCCATCGCTACTACGGTGTACTGGCACCGAACTCGCCGCTCAGGGCTGCGGTCACCGCCCCGGCAGCTGCCCCGGCCCAGGCGAGCCCGGTGCAGATGCAGCCAGACGCCAAGTCAGCAGACAGGGGCGACAGCACACACGGCCCCAGGGCGCTGGACAATCCAATTGTTCCTGCCCCAGAGCCTGCCCCAACCAAGCGTCCAGCCCACTACCTGTGGGCGGTGCTGATTGCCCGCATCTACGAGGTGGTTCCCTTGGTGTGCGCGATCTGTGGTGGACAGATGCGCATCATCGCGTTCATCACGCACCGTGCCGACATCAGGCAAATACTCGATCACATCGGGGTGGAGTCCGAGCCACCGCACATCGCGCCGGCACGCGGGCCTCCGCTGTGGGAGGACGGTGGTGATGCACAGATGGATGACGGGATGCAAACTGGGCCAGATTGGGATATGGCGGCACAGCCCGTTCCAGACTACGAGGTGGACCAGCGCGTCAATTGGTGACTCATTGAAGCGGCGGTTTCGATATCTGCTAGCTGCGGGGAACAGCTGTGTGCACGCCACACCCAAATCCATCTTGCAACCCAATATCTCGCCACTGAGCGGCTGCGTGCGCTCAAACTGCCCGGGTTTCGACGCCTCAAGCCCAGGCCAAACGCATGCCATGCTTGCCTTCATGCGGTTGAATTTCCTATACGTCTATACGTACACGTTGGTCAAAGCAAGTTTGCGGACTCACTTCAGATCCAACACTTCTCGCAGAGGTAGTCGACCCTGAAAAACCCCCGAAACCCTCATAAACACTGGCCTTCGGGGTGATTGCGGATACCCAAAACTCCCAGTTTTGTTTTCAATAGAGGCAGTTTTCTGGGAGTTCTGCCGTGCTGTTTACCTGCGCCGCCACC
>JBKCTS010000262.1:0-6423 GCA_046318695.1 Acidovorax sp. | reverse complement strand
GATGAAGGGCGTCAATGCGGCGGTGCTGATGGAAGGCAGCGCCAACATCGAAGCGGAAACGCAGGACCTGCGCGTGGTCGTCGTGCCCGAGATCAACGCCATGACTGCCTCGCTGGTGGCCACGGCCATCAACCCGGTGGTCGGTCTGGGCAGCTTTCTGGCCCAGGTGTTCCTGCGCGGCCCACTGATTGAAGCGGCCACGCAGGAATTTCGCATTGATGGCACCTGGTCCGAACCACGGGTGGTGCGCGTGCCGCGCCGATCGCGGGACACTTCTGCGGCCGAGCAAAGCACCCCGGTAGAGCCGCCACGACCGGCCGCCTCCTCGCCCGCGTCGAAACCCGGAGAACCCTCGTGATGCAAGTGGCCGCCATCCAGATGGTGTCCGGCACCCGCCTGGACGACAACCTGCAGGCCGCCCATCGGCTGCTGGAAAATGCCGCGCGCCAAGGGGCCGAACTGGCGGTGCTGCCCGAGTATTTCTGCACCATGGGCCACCGCGACACGGACAAGCTGCCCTTGGTAGAGGCGCCGGCGGGCGGCCCCATCCAGGATTTTTTGTCGGCGTCGGCCCGCTCGCTGGGCCTGTGGGTCGTGGGGGGAACCCTGCCCATGCAGGCGAACACGCCGGGCAAGGTGCGCAACACCACCCTGGTATTTGACCCCACCGGCACGCAGGTGGCCCGCTACGACAAGATCCACCTTTTCCGTTTTGACAACGGGCGCGAGCAGTACGACGAAAGTCGCGTCATCGAGGCGGGCGCCTCGGCGGTGCACTTCGACCTGCCAGCCCGTGACGGCCGCTGCTGGCGCGTGGGGTTGAGCGTTTGCTATGACTTGCGCTTTCCTGAGCTGTACCGGGCCCATGCACGGGCCGGGGCAGACCTGCTGCTGGTACCCAGTGCCTTTACCTACACCACGGGCCGGGCCCACTGGGAACTGCTTGTACGCGCACGTGCGATCGAAAACCTTGCGTACGTGCTGGCACCGGCGCAGGGTGGCATGCACGAGAACGGGCGTCACACCTGGGGCCACAGCATGCTGGTGGACCCCTGGGGAGACGTGATCGCGTCGATCGATCAGGGCCAGGGCGTCGTGACCGGCACGCTCGATGCCGCCAGGATCGCCAGCGTGCGCGAGCAGCTGCCCGCCCTGCAACACCGCGTGCTCTGACCACGGCATGGCCTCACCCGAATCACCCGATCGCGCCACCAGCGCCACGGCGATGGTGGAGGCACCCCGCCCACCGCCACCGCGCCGCACACAACTGCAGCGCTGGCGCAGTGCATGGCGTCGCTGGTCGCTGTGGGCGGTTCTGGCGGGGCTTGTCGTGTCCATGCTGGCCACGCTGGTGTGGCTGGCGGGGCGCTACGAGGAAAGCCAGGTCCAGTCGCAACTGGAGCGCGACGCAGCCGATGCGGTGACGGATATCCGCGCGTCGCTCTCACGCACCCTGCAGAATCTGCAGGCGCTCAACGCCAACGACCCTGCCGAACTGGCCTGGGAAGTCGCGGCTGACGACCTGCTGCGTGACCGCCGGGAGCTGGTGCGCGTTGAGTGGCGTGACGCTGGCCTGCGCGTGCGTCACTACCAGCAATCGCCGTACCGCCCGCTGGCCTGGGACGTCCGGCTGCGCGAGAGCAACCAGTCGGATGCAGCCATCGCCTGCACCAACGCGCGCCGCCTCAGCAGCCCCGCCTTCTCCTCCAGCTACTTTCAGCCGCACGGCGACGGCCTGGGTTCCGAAATGATGGATTTGTGCCTGCCGTTGACAAAGGGCGGCACGCTGACCGGTTTTGTGGTGGCCACGTTTTCGCTGCGTGAGATTCTGCTGAACCTGGTCGCGCCCAACCTCTCGCGCCGACAGCAAGCCTCATTCATTGAACCCGACGGAACGCGTCTGGCCGTGCTCGGCGCAGCGCGCAAAGGCTCGCGCGTGTTCACCTCGCAGCATCTGCTGGACCTGCCCGGGAATACGCTGGTGTTGCGCATGGACACCTGGTATGCAGCGCCCAGCCTGTTTCCCAACGTGCTCACGGCGCTGGTGACAGCGATGTCCATTGCATTGGTCACGGTGATGGCCGTGCTGGTGCGCGACAACCGCCGGCGTCTGCGCGCCGAGCGCGAGCTGGCCGATGCGCTGGCGTTCCGCAAGGCGATGGAAAATTCGCTGGTCACCGGTTTGCGCGCGCGCGACCTGGAGGGGCGCACCACCTACGTGAACCCCGCTTTTTGCGCCATGGTAGGCTTCAGCGCGGCCGAACTGCTGGGCCAGAGCGTCACGGCTCCCTACTGGCCCCCAGAGCTCGTGGACGAATACCTTAAGCGCCAGGCCGTGCGCCTATCAGGACAGGAGGTTCCGCCGCGCGAGGGCTTCGAGTCCGTGTTCATGCGCAAGGATGGCACGCGATTTCCGGTGCTGATCATTGAAGCCCCCCTGATCAACGCCCAAGGCCAGCACACTGGCTGGATGAGCGCGTTCCTGGACATCAGCGAGCAGCGCCGCATCGAGGAACTCTCGCGGGCCTCGCAGGAACGCCTGCAGGCCACGGCCCGCCTGGCGACGGTGGGTGAAATGGCATCCCTGCTCAGCCATGAGCTCAATCAGCCCCTGGCCGCCATTTCCAGCTACGCCACCGGGTCCATCAACCTGCTCACGGCCCCGGGCAGCGCAGCGCCCGCAGGGTCAAACGCGGCAGACACGGCAAGCGCGCCAGCCGCGCTGGATGTGGAAGGCGTGCGAATGGCCCTCACCCAGATCGCACGGCAGGCCGAGCGCGCGGGCAAAGTCATCAAGAGCGTTCATGACTTTGTGCGACGGCGGGATCAGGCGCGCGAATCGGTGCCTGCCCAGCAACTGCTTGATGCCATCTTGCCGTTGGTGAGCCTGCAGGCGCGCAAGTTGGGCGTGCGCGTGCAAACCCACCTGGATCCTGACATGCCCCCGGTGCTGTGCGACCGCACCATGGTCGAGCAGGTTTTGCTGAACCTGGCGCGCAACGCCATGCAGGCCATGGACCACCCCGACATCCACCCGCGCGTGCTGGACATTCGCGTATCCAGGGCGGCATCCGGGCAGCGGTCTGGGTGGATCCAATTCACCGTGACCGACCTGGGCACCGGGATCGACAGCGAGGTGGCTGCCAAACTGTTCACGCCGTTCTACACCACCCGCAGCGAAGGCATGGGCCTGGGGCTGAGCATGTGCCGCACGGTGATCGAGCAGCACGGTGGTTTTCTCGGATTTGCGCCGCACGAACCCCGTGGTACGGTATTCACCTTCACCCTGCCCGTCGCAGCCACCCCAGCGCCAAGCCCCTGATGCAGTCTGTATCCAACGCCACCGTGTACATCGTTGACGACGACGCCAGCGTGCGCGAGGCACTGGCCTGGCTGCTGCGCTCGCGTCGCCTGCTCAGCGAATCGTTTGACAGCGCGGAGGCCTTTGACGCCATGCTGCAAAAGCGCCCGCCCCAGCGCCAGCCCTGCTGCCTTCTGCTGGATGTTCGCATGCCCGGCATGAGTGGATTGGCGCTGTTCGATGTGCTGGCCTCGCGGGGCGACCTGGCCACCATGCCCGTGATTTTCTTGACCGGGCACGCCGACGTCCCCACGGCGGTGGACACGGTCAAGCGCGGTGCCTTTGACTTTTGCGAGAAGCCGTTTTCCGACAACGCGCTGATCGACCGCGTTGAACAGGCCCTGGCCCAATCCGCCAAGCGGCTGGCACTCCTGCGCGAGCGCAGAGATGTGCAGGCGCGCCTGCGCGACCTGACCGAGCGCGAGCGCGACGTGATGGACCTGGTGATGGCCGGTCTGCCCAACAAGCTGATTGCCGATCAGCTCAACATCAGCGTGCGCACGGTGGAAGTGCACCGCTCGCGTGTGTTTGACAAGATGCAGGTGAAGTCGGCCGTGGAGCTGGTGAACATTTTGCGAAGCCCAGAATAAGCACCTGTTCAAACGACGCTCTTCTTGCCGCGGCTCGCGCCGCCGGGCAGTCAGGCCCGGGTCGCAGAAAGATGCAGGGATGGGGCAGCATCGCCCTCGCGCTTAGGTCGCCGGTGGTGCGGGCGGCTTGCGGTCCTGGTCGGTAGCCTCGGGCGGCGCGGGGAGCTCGCCGCCCTTGCGCCCTGAAAACATCGTCCACCAGACGATGGCAATCAAGAGAACCAGCGCCAGCAGCGCTTCAAGCAAAATCAGCCCCATGAAATCGACCCCCTTGCGCCTTGTTCTGACGGGGCTGATTGTAGGAATGCTGGTTGCGTGCTCCACCCCCATGCCGCCAAGCCCCACACCGCCGGGGGCCATATCCTCGCCGCTGCCGCCACCACCACCGCCGCCAGCAGCCGTGGCGCTGCCGGGGGACACCGGCCAGCTGCCGCCGCCCATCGCCCAGCCCAAGAGCCGCTGGATTCCGGTGCGCTGGGTAGAGTTGCCGGGTTTCACGCAGGATACCCTGCACGAGGCGTGGAACGCCTGGATCAAGAGCTGCGAGCGCCCCGCTGCTCCCTTCACGGCCCTGTGCAATGAGGTGCGCCAGCTCAGCATTGCCACGGCCGATGAGCAGCGTGCGTGGCTCATCGCCCGGCTGCAACCCTACCGCGTGGAGGCGCACGACGGCAACGCCGACGGCCTGCTCACCGCCTACTACGAGCCCATCATGGAAGGCGCCCGCCAGCCCGGCAACGGTTTTACCGTGCCGATCTACCGGCTACCGGCCAGCTTTGGCGCGCGCAAGCCCTGGTACACCCGCCAGCAGATCGACACCCTGCCCGAAGCCCAGGCCGCCCTTCAGGGCCGGGCCAGTGCCTGGCTGCGCGATTCGGTCGATTCGATGGTGCTGCACATCCAGGGCTCGGGCCGCCTGCGGATTGCCGAGCCCGATGGCTCGGTGTCGATGGTTCGGGTGGCCTACGCGGGCACCAACGACCACCCCTACGGCAGCATCGGCCGCTGGCTGCTGGACCAGGGCCACACCCGCGACGCCACCTGGCCCGGCATCCGCGCGTGGCTGGCGGCCAACCCGCAGCGCACCAACGAGCTGATGTGGACGAACCCACGGTATGTCTTCTTCAAGGAGGAACCGCTGGTGGGTACAGATGCATCCTTTGGGCCCAGGGGCGCGCAGGGCGTGCCGCTCACCCCCGGGCGGTCCATCGCGGTGGACCGCCAGAGCATTCCCTATGGCACGCCGGTGTGGCTGGCCTCCAGCGGCCCCCAAGTGCAATTGAGCCGCATGGTGCTGGCGCAGGACACGGGCAGCGCCATCCTGGGCGCGGTGCGGGCCGACTATTTCACGGGCTGGGGGCAAGAGGCTGGCGACATTGCCGGACGGCTCAAGCAGGGACTCCGGCTATGGGTGCTATGGCCTCGGTAGGCGCGCTGCGCCAGCCCGCAGGCACCCGGCGGTGGCAGGGGCTGCGTTGAACTGCAGCGGCGGTCCAGGATGCGTGCCAGCGGACCGCTGGGCGACAAAAATCGATTCAAAATAGCCTCCGCCGCGCGGTGCGAGGCACTTTGCAGCTATTCAGACAATAGCAATCAACTGCGGCTGCGCGTCAGGTGCGTCAGCGGCAGCGCACCGCTGGCCTTGACCTCGCCCAGCGAGAAGCTGGTGTGCATGTCTTTCACATTGGGCAGGTTCAGCAGCACATCGCGCGCAAACTGCGAAAAGCTGTCCAGGTCGCGCGCCACGACCTGCAGCTCGAACGTGCCGGTGCCGCTGATGTAGTGACAGGCCACCACCTCGGGGATCTGGCGGATAGCCTCCTCCATGGCGCGGGTGAGGTTGCCGGTGCTCCGGTCGGCATCGAGCCGCACAAAGGCCAGCACGCCCAGGCCGATCTTGTGGCGGTCAATCTCGGCCCGGTAGCCCTTGATGTATCCGGCCTCCTCCAGCGCCCGCACACGTCGCCAGCAAGGCGCGGCCGACAGCCCCACGCGCTGGGCCAGTTCGGCATTGGTCAGGCGGGCATCGGCTTGCAATTCTTGCAAGATAGATCGGTCGTACTGATCAAGATTGTTCATTTGCTGCCTATTTTAAGAAAGATCCTTTCTAAATCAAGGGTAAACCCGGCATCACAACGAAAGCACATATCCCCCAGCAATCCCTACACTGAACACTGCACCCTTTCATCCGCGGCAGGGCGGCTCACAAGGCCACACGCGCACGCGCAAACCCACAGGAAACCATCCATGAACGCCCCTCTGCCCGAATCCATCCGCAAAGCGCTGGAGACCGTCACGCTCGACGACAAATACTCTTTGGAGAGCGGCCGCGCGTTCATGAGCGGGGTGCAAGCCCTGGTGCGCCTGCCCATGCTGCAGCGCGCGGCCGATGCCCTGCGCGGCCTGAACACCGCTGGCTTTGTGAGCGGCTACCGCGGCTCGCCGCTGGGCGGCTACGACCAAGCGCTGTGG